>DASWAC010000121.1:0-2454 GCA_036391335.1 Ktedonobacterales bacterium | reverse complement strand
ATCAGCGCCGGCGCGGTCGTGAGCTGGCGCACCAGCCTCCCGGCGATGCCGAAGCCTGGATGGCTGCGGAGTTTCTCGCCGATGACGAGCCGCTCTCGCTTGCCGTCGAGGATGCCGAAGTGGCCGCCGTGCTCGGTCGGGCGCTGGCCACCCTGCCGCCGACAACCCGGCGCGCGCTGGAGGCCGCCTATATCCGTGAGCTGCCCCAGGCGGAGGTGGCGCAGACGCTGCTGATAAGCGAGGCCGCGCTGCGAGTGCGACTGCACCGTGGGAAGCATGCCCTGCGGCAGGCGCTCACCGGCACACTGCGCGACGAAGCAGTGGCCGCCGGGCTGGCCCTGCCTGAGGCCTCGGGCTGGCAAACCACTCGAGTCTGGTGTCCGTGGTGTGGGAGACATCACCTGGAATGGCAGGTAGATCAGGCCAGCGGGTGGTTTGGTTTCCGCTGCGAGGGCAAGTGCACACCTGATATCCGTCATATCGGCGCTGGCGCGCTGCCCGACGGGCTGACGAGCCCCAAGTCGATCCTCGCGCAGCTGTGCCTGCGCCTCGGCGGTGACTATCGCCAGGCGCTGAGCACCGGTCGCGGTGTGTGCCCGAAATGCGGCCGCGCTGTGCGCGTCTGGCAGATGCAGGAAGGGGATCACCGCGTGACCCCGCTTGGGGCGCATGGCATCGTGCTCGTGTGCGAGGTGTGCTCCACCTTCGATGGGGCCAGCCCGTGGCACCTCACGCTCGACACCGCCGAGGCGCTGCGGTTCTGGCGGCGACACCCACGCATGCGCGCGCTCCCCACACGAGCGGTGGAGCGCGACGGGCGACCGGCGCTGCTGACCGGGTTCGAGAGCATAGATGCCAGCGAGCGCCTGCGGATCATCTCGGCGCGCGATACCTATGAGCTGCTTCACGTCACCGGGGATGAGAGATAATATGATCGCAACTCTGCGCAACGGCTCCTTTGCCCGCCTCTGGCTGGGTGGCCTCATCTCGCTCATGGGCGACTGGGCCCTCAATGTTGGCCTGCCGATCTACGTCCTCTTGCTCACGCATTCCGTGGTGGCGCTCAGCATCACAGTTCTCGCCTCCAGCGTGCCCGGCGTCGTGCTCAGCTCCCTCGCGGGCGTCTTCGTGGACCGCTGGAGCCACAAACGCACGCTCGTCGTCACCAATGTGCTGCTGGCGGTGGGGCTCTTGCCGCTCCTCCTGGTGCGTACGCCTGAAAACGTGTGGATCCTCTATGCGGTCGGCGCGGTGGAAGGCAGCGTCGAGCAGTTTTTCATGCCCGCGCAGAATGCCCTGCTGCCCGCGCTGGTGGGCGAGGAGCACGTCGTCGCGGCGAATTCGCTCAACTCGCTCAGCAGCAACCTCGCACGATTGATCGGCCCGGCGCTGGGGGGCCTCATCGCCGCCACCTTCGCGCTCAACGGCATCGTAGTGGTGGATGCGGTATCCTTCCTGGTCGCGGCGCTGCTCACCGCTAGCATCGTCGCGCCGGTCACCGTCATGCCTCAGCCTGCCCCGCACGAGCGCTCACATTTCTGGCGCGACTGGGCCGAGGGGATGCGGGCCATCATGCGTGAGCGCATGCTGGTGGCGCTGCTGTTGATGTATACCATCGTCATGCTGGGCGAAGGGGTCTTTGGTGTGCTCTATCCGGCCTATGTCTCTCAAGTGCTCCATGGCGGCGCGCTCGAGATTGGCCAGCTGATGAGCGCTCAGGCAGTTGGCGGGCTCATCGGTGGACTGCTCGTGGGCTGGGCCGGCAAGCGAGTCATGTCACGCTGGTCTATTGGCTTCTCATCGGTCGCCTTTGGCGCGATCGACCTTGCGGCCTTCAACCTGCCCGTGCTCTATGCGCTCGCGCTCACGGTCTTGGGCATCGCCGCACCGGTCCCCATCTTCTGGGTGGCCCTCGGTCTCTTCGTCGCCGTCGGCATCCCCGGCATCGGCTTCCTCACGGGCATGCAGTCGCTCATGCAAGTGGTCGCACCAGAGGCCTTTCGCGGGCGCATCTTTGGCGCCCTCGGCATGACGATGGGGCTCTTCCGCCTGGTGGGCGCGCTCGCCGCTGGGCTGCTCACTGACCGCCTGGGGCTGGTTCGCGTGCTGAACATCCAGGGCGCGGGCTACGTGCTGGCTGGACTCCTCGGGCTGCTGTTGCTGGGGCGCCACGTGGCATCACGGACACCCCCCAGCGAGAGTGCCCCGCCCGAGCTGGTCACTCCTTCGGGCGAGGCCGTGGGGTGGCAGTAGGAGCGAAGGACAACCACGGGCGGGGGGAATCCGCGCGGGGGTCGGCTGTAACGCTCTAGCGCCTGCGTCGTCTCGCGAGCTGCCCTGCCACGAAGATCCCCGCGCCGCCCGCGAGCAGCCCCGCGCCCAGCGGGAAGAAGACCGCTCGCGGATCTGCTTCCGGCGCCGCAGTGTTCACGGCGGTGGAGCGACCCGATGCCG
>DASWAC010000120.1:0-4078 GCA_036391335.1 Ktedonobacterales bacterium | reverse complement strand
GGAGGTGCCATTCCGCGTGATGGTCTCAGCGAGGAGCTCTGCCAGAGGGCCCTTTCTATAGGTGCTCTCGGACCTGGCCCATTTCCAGCGCTCAGGGCAGTGCGCTCCTCATCATTGAGCACACGCGCGAACAGATGCCGGAGATCTCATGCTGCCCAGCATACCGCAGCCCAGATCACCTGCGATGCAAGGGCGTGTAGTACAATTCAGATTGCCTGCGACCTTATCCATGTGGGGAGGCGCCCTTCCCGTCGCGGCTGGGCTCGCAGAACGATGCTGCGCACTAGTCCTCCACGTCATCGAGAACGAGGTGCTCAACGGCGAGGTCGTCCGACTAGATGCGCCGTGATCCGCATGAGGGCGACGGAGAGATCTGGGCGCAAGAAGGGCGCCGGCACACAGCTTCAGTGCCGCAGCGCGAGAGGTGGTGAGCGACGTGGACTTGCTGCTCTCTCCACTTGCATGCCCACTCTTCATCGGGCGTGCGGCCGAGCGTGACGCACTGCGCACTCTGGTGGATCTCGCGCGAGAGGGCAGTGGACAGGCTGCCCTGGTGAGCGGCGAGCCTGGCATCGGGAAGTCGCGGCTGATAGCGGAAGCCAGTGCCGATGCCGCACGCCTAGGTTTCCTGACCCTCGTGGGCCATTGCTCCGAATCGGAGAGCACGCTGCCCTACGCGCCCCTGCTCGATCTGCTCCGCACGTGCCTTACTCGTCCTCCGGTGGATGACACCACGCGCGCCATCCCGCTCCCCGCCCCGCTGGCGCATCTCCTGCCCGAATGGTCGTCAGGTCCGACCACTTCGAATGACACGCAGGTGGATAAGCGGCACGTCTTCGCCTCCATCACACGCTATGTCAGTGAACTGGCGGCACAACGCCCCGTGCTGCTGGCGATGGAAGACATCCACTGGGGCGATGATCTCAGCCTAGAATACCTCCTATACCTGACACGCCACTGCCGCCATATGCCGCTGCTGCTGGTCGCGACTGCGCGCGTGGATGAGGCTGCCTCAGCAGCACGACGCTGGCTTGCCCAACTCCACCGCGAACGATTGGCGCACGAGATCACGCTCGCCCCTTTGACCCGTGCCGAGGTAGGCCAGATGGCGACAGCGCTGCTGCCCGCGGGCGGAATCGTGGGCATGCCGCTCCTTGACACGCTCTATGCACGCTCCGAGGGAAATCCGTTCTTTATCGAGGAGCTGCTGCGCGCATTGATCTCCACCAGGGCGCTGGTGCTCGTTAATGGGATATGGCAAGGTACCTCAGCCGGATCACCCGTGCCGCGCAGTGTGCAGGAGGTCGTGCACCAGCAGACTGAACAGCTCAGCGCGGATGCCAAGCGCGTGCTGGCGGCAAGTGCGGTAGGCGGACGTGAGATAGACTACCGGCTGCTGAGGGCGGTGTTGGGCCTGGAGGACAAGTCACTGGTACCACTGCTCAAGGAGGTCATCGCCGCGCAGATGCTCATCGAGGAGGACTCGGATCGTTACGCCTTCCGCCATGCGCTGCACCGTGACGCGATATGCAGTGAGCTGTTGGGGCTGGAGCGCGTCTCCCTGCACCGCGCTTTCGGTGAGGCTATCGAGGCCCTCTATCCGGAGGGACAGGAGCGAGAAGCCTATCTCTCCAGCCTCGCGGCGCATTACACCGCCGCCGGCGAGTGGGCCAAGGCACTGACCTACGCTGAGCGCGCCGCCAGGCAGGCGCTGACGCTCCATGCGCCGCACGCCACCCTCGAGAACATCACGCGTGCGGAGAAAGCCGCCGACCAGCTCGGCATGCCGGTGCGCGCCGAATTGGCGTACCTGCGCGGGCAGGCGCACGAAACATTAGGCGAGTTCGAGCCAGCGAGAGAGAGTTACGAGCGGGCGCTAGCCCTCACCCAGGCGGAGGATGCGCTCGCGCTGGAGTCGCAGTGCCTACTAGCCCTCGGCTTTCTCTGGGCTGGGCGTGAGTACTCTCAGGCGGGCCAGTGGTTCGATCGGGCGCTGCACCTGGCCGAGCAAGCTCGTGACAACGCGCTGTTGGCACAGAGTCTCAACCGCTACGGTAACTGGCTAGCGAACACCGGACGCAGTAGCGAAAGTCTGGAGGCTCACCAGCGCGCGCTGCGCCTCTTCGAAGCACTTGATGATGTGTCCGGCCGGGCCGCGTCGCTTGATCTGCTGGGCACCGCGTACGGTATGACCGGTGACCGGGTGGCCGCGACTGAGCACCTCGGCCAGGCCATCGAGTTATTTGCGGCTCAGGGTGACCAGCAAAGCCTGTGCACGAGTCTGGCAATGCGCGCCATCCAGTCCTCTCCTGGCTCGAGCGAAACGACCTGCTGCCCACTGCGCCCGCCGGACGCATGCCTGCTGGATGCGACGGACGCCTTGCGGCTGGCAAGACAGATAAGATCGCTTCCTGCGGAAGTCTTCGCCGAAAATGCGCTGGCCCATACGTTACTTGCCTTCGGTGAGTACGGCGCTGCCCTCGCCCACATGCAGGCGGGCCGGCGGATCGCGAGCGAGATCGAGCACCAGCAGTGGATCATCGCCACTAGCTACGGTCTGGGACTTATCTACGCCGACCTTGGCGCCATAGACGACGCTATTACCGAGCTGACAGCCTGCCGGGAACAGGCCAGTGTGCTTGGCTCGGCCTTCTGGAGTGCTACCGTCGCGGCCCACCTGGGGCTGGCCCATGCGCGGAACGGCGATCTGCCCGCCGCCGTCGGCACACTCCGAAGCGCCTTGCCGGATGATCGCCTACCAGGCACGGTTGCGGAGCGCAGCGTCGCACTGGCGTGGGGGCACATGCTGCTCTTGCTGGGTGAGCCTACGCGCTCCTTAGCGATCGCAGATCAGTTGCTCATCAGCATGCCCGGCAGAGTTCCCGATGTGGCGCCACAGCCCATCCCACACCTGCTCTTGCTGCGCGGCGAGGCCCTGCTGGCTCTCGGTCGCACGGCGGAGGCCGCCAGCGCACTGGAGGCTGCTCGGCATGGTGCTAGACAGCGCCACGCCCGCCCGCTGCTCTGGACCATCCACCGTGCACTTGGCCGCGCCTACCGCAGTCAGCGCTTTCAAAAAGCCGCACGGCGTGAGGAGTCCACCGCACGCTCGCTGATCGAATCCCTGGCGGCAAGCGTCGAGGAGGCGCAGCTGCGTGAGCGCTTCCAGCGCGTGGCACTGGCCTCGCTTCCACCTGAGCGGTCGCTGAGCACGGCGCAAAGAGCCAAGCAGGCGTTCGGTGGGCTGACGGCGCGCGAGCGCGAGGTCGCGGCACTCATCGCTCATGGCGCCACCAGCCGCGAGATCGCGCGTGCACTCACGATCAGCGAGCGCACTGCCGAGGCGCATGTCAGCCATGTGCTAGACAAGCTCGGCTTCAGTTCGCGCGCCCAGATCGCAGCCTGGGCCGTCGCCAGGGGGTTGGTGGAGGCATAAGCCGGCCTTCTCCGAATCTACGTACCAGTGCCACAGATTTGTACGTACTTTCTCCGTCGCCTGTGCTGAGCATGACTGCTACAACGGGCGTAGTGGGCATGACCTTCATGCCCCAATGGCAAGCCCTGGGCGCCTGCGCGGGGCTCACAGCGGAGAGAGCAACATGACCAGCTTGCGTATTGAGCATCCCGTCAGCGATTTTGCCGCGTGGAAGCGCACGTTCGACAGCTACGCTGAGCGGCGCCAGACCGGCGGCGTGCACTCCTATCAAGTGTTGCGCCTCGCGGATGACCCCAACTTCGTGCTGATTGACCTCACGTTTGCTTCGCGCGCGGCAGCGGAAGCGTTTCTTGACTTTCTGCGCGGCATCTGGCAATCCAGTGCAGCCGGCCAGGTGCTGAGTGGTGCGCCGCAGGTGCGCATCGCGGAGCTCGCGGAGAGCAAACAGCTGTAACGTGTCGTCACGTGCGCATTATCGGGGGTGTTGCATGCCAACATGGCTCATCGGCACAGTGCAGTGGCTGCACGTGTTATTCGGCATCTTCTGGTTTGGGAGTGTGCTGGCGCTAACGTTCGTGGTAGTGCCGGCGCTGGGTCGTGCGGCACAGCCCGGAAAGCAAACGTTCGTCGGGATGATCCAAC
>DASWAC010000119.1:0-9132 GCA_036391335.1 Ktedonobacterales bacterium | reverse complement strand
GTGATAGAGCCGCCGGTTGCGCGCGATCTGGAAGCGCATGAATGCTCGCCAGCGATCGTCCATGCATTCCGTGGCGAGATCGGCCTCGCTCAACCCGAAAGCGCGCAGCTCATCCAACGGCAGATAGATTCTGCCCGCCTGGAAGTCCTCTCCCACATCGCGCAAGATATTCGTGACCTGCAGGGCAACGCCGAGCTTGACCGCATAGGGAATCGCCTCATCGCCCGAGTAGCCGATGACATGCATGCTCATGAGGCCCACGGTAGACGCGACACCATAGGCGTACGCGGCGAGCTCATCAAATGTCTGATAGCGGTGCCGAGAGAGGTCCGCAGCCACTCCATTGATGAGCTGATCGGCGTACCGGACCGGGATGGCGAAGCGGGCGCGTGTGTCGGCCCAGGCTATGGCCACCGGCGCCGAGGCGGGCGGTGCGACAGAGCTTGCCATGGCTCGCCACGTGTCGAGGCGTGCCTCCGCGCTGGCAGGGGTGCTTTCGATGGCATCCACGGTGTCATCAATGCGCCGGCAAAAGCTGTAAAGCGCACAGATGCCTTCGCGCTTGGGATGGGGTAAGAAGCGTGACGCGAGAAAGAAGGTGTGGCTGTTCTTCTTGGTGATCGCAGTGCAGTGGGCGTAGGCACGGCGCAAGAGGTCACGATCGGAGATCGCCGGCCTTCCCCCATGCTCGGGAACACGCTCCGTCTGGATGGCCAGCGAGTTGAGGGTGTCTTCCCAGGCATACCGTGTAGCTATCATGAGTCAACCCTTGGTGAGATGATGTCTGTGCGTGCGGTGGCGCAGCCTCCCACTAAGCAAGCCACGCCAAGGTCACATCGCCGTCTCTAGCCGGGGCAGTGCCCTCACGGAAATCTCACAGGAAGCTGGAGCCCCACGCTCGCCCTTTGCTTTCACATGAGATAGGCATACAATGGATTGCTAGGGGGTTACCGAGAACGGATCATCGGCACCGCGATGCGTGGGAGAAAAGCAGGGGCGTCAGCACAGGCGATTTCGACACCAGAGGAGGAGCAAGATGCGGCTCGGGCAGCGCAGCGTGGCAATCATCTTTGGGATAGCGGCTGGGCTAGGACTCATCGTCCTGATCGCCCTCGGCTCTCGTGGCTTCCACTGGTTCGACTCCGCGCTCATCGGCTACGCAGTCGCCTCGGTCTTCGCGCTGGCGGCGGTCACCTATAAATACACCTTCTGGCTGATGCGACCGCAGACCGGGCGCTACTTCTGGCGCAGCTGGCAGCTCTTCCTCTCACTCGAAAACTTCAGGCACTATACGACGCTCATCCCGCGAGCCATCGTTGACCTCTTTACCCAGCAATTCATCCGCAAGCGTGCCTGGTATCGCTGGGTGACCCACCAGTGCATCTTCTGGGGCGTGGTATTGTCATGCCTCATTACCTTCCCTCTCACCTTTGGCTGGCTGCGATTCACCCAGACCTCTGCCGCACAGCATCAGATTTGGGTGTTCGGCTTCCCGTTCTTCTCCTTCGACCCGTACACCCTGTTTGGCTTCGTGGTCTACCACGCGCTCGATATCTCAGCGGTGCTCTTGCTGATCGGCCTGGTGCTCGCGTTCCACCGGCGTTTCCACGACCTTGCCTTGATCGCGATGCAGCGCTTCCGGTTCGATATCGTGCCGCTGGCGCTCCTGATGGGCATCGTCGTCACCGGTCTGGCGCTCACCGTTGATAGCGCATTCCTTGGCGGCGCGTATTACTGGTTCATCTCGCTCACACATCAGGCGATCGTCGTGCTCTGGCTGATCTCGCTGCCATTTGGCAAGTTCTTCCACATCATCGAGCGACCGGCCACCGTCGGAGTGGAGCTCTACTGGCGCACCGGCGAAGACGCCACCCAGCGCAACTGCCCACGCTGCGGCCAGCCGTTCGCGCCGGCGCGTTTCGTCAGCGACCTCAAGCGGACACTCTATGATATCGGCCAGAACTACGCGGTGAGCGAGCAAGAGGCGCCAGTCGAGGAGCATCAGGTGGAGCGTGAGGCGGCCATCCAGGGCGTCTGGTGGCAGGATTTTTGCCCCGACTGCAAGCGAGTCATGCGCGGGCAGGCAAACCTCGCCGCCATGGGTGGCGAGGGCAACCGCTTCTTGTAGACTGGCGGCTTGTAGACTGGTGGCCTCACGTGTGTGGGGAATCGCGGCAAAGTGCATCTTATGAGCGCAGGTGCGCCTGAAAGGCGGGATATTCGGTGAGCGTTGACAAAGGCATCTTCAATGCGGGGCAGCGAGACACCTACGACTTCCACGAGGGCAAAGAGACGCCATGGCGCTCGAACGAAGAAGTGGATCGCTATGTGCCCACGCACTGCTGCTATTGTGGTGTGCAGTGCGGCATGTATCTCAAGGTCGCCGGTGGCAAGGTGGTGGGCGTTGAGCCACGTTACGACTTCCCCGTCAACCGAGGGATGCTCTGCCCTAAAGGCACCACCGTCTATCAGACGGTCAATCACCCCGAGCGCCTCACCTCGCCGCTGATGCGCCGGAACGGCAAGAATAGCCCGCTGGAGCCAGTGGGCTGGGACGAGGCGCTTGACACCATTGTCAGGCGCTTCCGAGCGATTCAGGGGGAGCATGGCAACGACGCTGTCTCGGTCTACAGCGGGTCTTCGATGACCAACGAGAAGTGCTATCTCATGGGGAAGTTCGCGCGCGTCGCCCTCGAAACGCGCCACTGCGACTATAATGGGCGGCTCTGCATGTCATCCGCCACCGGCGCCAATGACCGGTCGCTCGGCATCGATCGCGCCGCCAACCCGATCAGCGATATGCTGCACTCCGATGTGATCTTCGTGATCGGCGCCAATGTAGGTGAGTGCTTCCCTATCGTCACCAGCTGGCTGTGGCAGGCGCGTGACCGTGGCGCGAAGCTCATCGTGGCCGATCCGCGCCAGACGCCCATCGCCCGCACCGCCGACGTCTTCCTGCCGTTACGCTCGGGCACCGATTCAGCCTTGCTCAATGGCATGCTCAACGTGATCATACGTGAGGGAATGGTGGACGAGGAGTTCATCCGCAGCCGCACCAACGGCTGGGACGAGACGAAAGCGCTGGTGGAACAGTATCCGCCGGAGCGCGTGGCGAAGGTCTGCGGGCTGCGTCCGGAGACGATCATCGCGGCGGCGCGGCTCTATGGGCAAGCGAAATCGGCCATGATCTACACCGCGCGCGGATTGGAACACCAGAGCAAGGGTGTTGATAACGGGGTCACGGCGGTAAACTTGGCGCTGGCGACTGGCAATTTTGGGCGACCAGGGGCGGGCTACATGACGCTGACCGGCCAGGGCAACGGCCAGGGCGGTCGTGAGATGGGCCAGAAAGCCTCGCAGCTGCCCGGCGAGCGCGAGATCGAAGATGCCGAGGACCGCGAGTATATCGCGTCGGTGTGGGGCATCGCCGAGAAGGACCTGCCGCATGCGGGATATCCGGCGACGCTGATGATTCCCGCGATGGAGCGCGGCGAGATTCGCGGCTGCTTCATGATCTGCTCGAACCCGATGGTCTCGCTACCCGATCAGCACACGACGGAGCGCGCCCTCCGCGCCCTCGATTTCTTCGTGGTCTGTGACTTCTTTCTCTCCGAGACGTGCGAGCTGGCGGATATCGTGCTGCCTGGCAATGTGTGGGCCGAAGATGAAGGCACCACGACCAACCTGGAAGGGCGCGTCGTCAAGTACAACAAGGCGGTTGATCCGCCAGCCGGCGCGCGCCTGGACTGGGATATCGTCTGTGATCTGGCCCGGCGGCTGGGGAAGGGTCAGTATTTCCCATATACGTCCACCCGCGACATATTCGACGAGCTGCGCATAGCCACCAAGGGCGCCAAAGCGGACTACTTCGGCATTACCTATGAGAAGATCGACCGGCAGAACGGTGTCTTCTGGCCATGCCCAACCGAGGAGAGCCTCGGCACTCCGCGTCTCTATGAGGAGAATTTTGGCTTCGCCGATGGCAAGGCTCGCTTTCACCCCATCACCTATCTGCCACCCGCGGAAGAGCCCGACGAAACCTATCCAATGGTGCTGACCACCGGCCGCGTGATCTATCATTACCTCTCAGGCAACCAGACGCGCCGCACGCCGTTCCTGGTCGAGCAGGCGCCGTATCCCTGGGTGGAGATACATGAGCGAGCCGCGAAAGAGCTGGGTATCAGTGATAGCGATTGGGTCACCGTGCGCACGAGGCGGGGTGAGATGACAGTCCCGGCGCTCGTCGTGAAATCCATCCGGCCCGATACGCTGTTCATTCCCTACCACTATGGGCACACGCAGGCGGTGAATATCCTGACCAACCCGGTGCTCGAGCCGATGAACAAGATTCCTGAGTACAAAGTGTGCGCCGCATCGGTCGAGAAGGCCGCGCAGCCGCCGGACTGGGCCAAAGACCTCAACCCGGCGCAGCTGCGGAGCGCACGCGGACGCCGGCGCCGCCTGCCAAGCACGGGTACGACGCAAGGCCCAAGCGTGAGATAGGGTATTCCCCAGGGAGCGTGCAGAGATGGCCGTAAAGCGAATCTTTCTCGACCCGTCGCGCTGCATTGGCTGCCGCTCATGTGTGGCGGCGTGCCGCGAGTGCGATACCCACAAGGGCGAGAGCATGATCTTCATTGATTACATCGATCGCGAGACTACCGTCGCCACGTCGCCGACGCTGTGCATGCACTGCGAAGAGCCGTTGGCGCCCTGCGCACAGGTGTGTCCGGCGCAGGCAATTCTCGTTAGCCCTGATGGTGTCGTGCACCAGGCGGATGAAACGCGCTGCATCAACATCCAGAACTGTGTCTATGTCTGCCCGTTTGGCGTGCCGAAATTCGACGGCCCAGGGCGCTATATGCGGAAGTGCAACCTCTGCTATGACCGCACCAGCGTCGGGAAATCTCCCATGTGCGCCTCGGTGTGTCCGACCCAGGCCATCTTCTATGGCACGTATGAGGAGTGGATCCAGGCAGGGCGTGGCCAGCAGGGCGCCAAGCCGGTCAACGTCTTCTACTTTGGCCAGCAGCGGGTGCGCACCCGCAACTATATCGTGATGCGCGAGCAAGACGACGCGCTCGACTTGATGGCGCTGGCCGAGGAAGCGCAGTTCGGCAAGCGAGGAGACGCGCCCGTCTCGACCACCATGCGGGAGATCGCAGAGTGGGTTGAGGCGGAGGATGCCGGCATCCCGGAGCGTAGTGCCCCACCGCAGCCGTGGGCGCCGCGCACGCCCACCCCCACACCCGCGCCCACACCGGCCAACCCTGAGCCAGCTCTGCCTTAGCCGACTTCTCCCGCATGAACACAGAGGAGCATCTATGACGGACATGCACGATAGTCCGGAAAGCAACGAGCAAGCGAACACCTCGGAAATCGCGCCCCCGGAACCCGCGAATGCCGGGGTATCGCGCGAGCGCCGTGCCAGGGCATCCGCCTGGCGGATTCGACGGATCGTTCGGGGCCAACAGTGGCGCGAAGAGTTTCCGTACCACTGGCGTGCCGATGATCTCGTGACCCGACGCGATACCCTCCGCTTTCTGGTGGCGGGCAGTGGCGCCCTCTTCGTGGCGACGACAGCGCTGGCTGCCGTCGGGATTCTGCGCCCGGCCGCTGGCGAGCAGGTGGTCGCGGTGGCGAGGGTGGATGAGCTGGCGGAAGATGAGTGGCGCGTCTTCAACTATCCCGATCAATATGCCCAGGGTATCTTGGTCAATCTGCCAGGCAAGGGGCTGGTTGCCTACAGTGATGTCTGCACCCATCTCTCGTGCGCGGTGCTCTACCAGCCAGGCGACCGCAAGTTCCATTGTCCCTGCCATGAAGGCTTCTTTGATGCGTACACGGGTGATGTGCTGGCGGGGCCGCCGACGCGTCCGCTGCCGCTCATCGAGCTACGCACCAGGGACGGCATCGTGTACGCGGTGCGGGAGGTGGAGAGATGACAGATGAGCTCGACAGCGGCGACGGGTTCGATCAGGATGCCCCGCTGTGGTCACACATCACCGAGAGTGAGCAGGCGCAGATGCAGAGCCGGCATCTCGCTAATCCGGATGACGCGCCAGGGCTTATGACTCCGGGCGAGACAGCCAGGACTCTGCGGGGGCCGGACTTCTCCGGCGCGCCGGGCTATGTGGCCATCGTGCAGGGGCAGGTCTACCTGGTGGCCACCATCTTGATCGTGCAGCTCTTCCTCATCACCACTGGGCTTTTCGAGCTGCTCTCAGGCCAGACGTCCATCCTCTGGTGGATCGCGGGAGCCAGCCTGGCCGCCTTCCTGCTGGCACTGTTGGTTACCCTCTGGCCTCGCCGGCGCATCATGGGCGGCTGACGCCGGGGACAGCCCCCTCCTCGGACGCGCCATGCCACAGATGCCGAATGCAGAGACAAAGAGGATATCTATGACACCTCAAGATCCGCGTGAGTCCGACACCCCACGGGATCGCTACCAGATCGACCGCGCGCACCCGATCGGCGGTGAGATGTCAGACATTCTGGCAGGTCTCTTTCGCCGCTTTCAGCTCAGATGGCTGCTGGAGCACTACTCGCGCGTGCCGGTGCTGGCGCTCTTCAGCTTCATCAACGGATGCCTCAGCATTGGGATCATGGCGCTGCTGGCGGTGGTCACGCACTCGCCGTTCATCTTCCCATCGCTTGGCCCGACTGCGTTCCTCTTCTTCTACACGCCCACCGCGCCCGCCGCATCGCCACGTAATGCCATCATCGGGCATACGATCGGGGTGGTCGCGGGCTATCTCAGCCTGGTGGTGACGGGGCTGACCGCGGCAGGGCCGGCGCTGGCGGTGGGCGTGACTGTGCCACGCGTCGTGGCCGCGGCGCTCTCACTGGGGCTCACGTCGGGGTTCATGGTGCTGCTAAAATCACCCCACCCGCCCGCCGGCGCGACCACGCTCATCATCTCGCTCGGCATCCTGACGCACCCCGGGCAGCTCGTGATCCTGATGATTGCCGTGATCCTGCTCACCGGTCAAGCGCTCATCATCAACCGGCTCGCCGGCATAGATTATCCCTTGTGGAATCCGCGTCGCGACCCTTCCGGCAACTCGATGCGCACCCGCTGAGGCAGCACGAACATGTTCCACGCATCAGGAGGAGCCGCTCGGCGGTCTCAGCAGCCTCGCCTCACGGCATGTGCTCTTGCCGTCAACGCCTGGCGTCAAGTACACTGGACGCACCTCGAGAGATTGGCAGCTTGAGCGATTCCAGCAACGGGCTCCAAAGTGGAGACCGCGCGCGAGAAAGGACTCAGCCCGTGCCACGGCTCAATCTTGGCGTCGTGAGCACCTTCCCACCACGAGAAGATGGCATCGCGACGTATACACGAGATCTCTTTCACGCGGTCTGCTCGCGGGAGTCGCATATCACGGCGCAGATCGCGGCAATCACCGACCCCGATGCGTTCTATGCCTATCCCCGGCAGGTTCATTGGGAGATCGAGCAGGGGAACCCTGAGAGCTATGCTGACATTGGCCGGACGCTCACGCAGGCCAACGTGGATGCGGTCGCGATTCAGCATGAGTTTGGCCTCTTTGGCATCTGGGGTGACCCGCTCATAGATCACACCCCTGCCTTGCTGAGCACCCTGCATAAGCCGCTCGTGACCACCCTCCACACCGTGCTGCCGCAGCCACGATCGGACATTCGCGCCGCGATTCGGCATCTGTGCGCGCAGAGCGCCGCGGTGGTTGTCATGGTCAATCTCGCGGCGAAGATCTTGCTCGAAGACTATGAGATCGAGCGTGAGAAGGTCGTCACCATTCCCCATGGGGTGCCCATCGTGCGCGCCGTGGATACGCAGCACATGAAGCAGGCGCTACGGCTGGAGGGCTACACAGTCATCTGCACGTTTGGACTCCTGAGCCGAGGCAAAGGCATCGAGGATGCCATTCGCGCCATGCCTGCGATCTTGGAGCGCTACCCAGACGCACTCTACCTCATCATGGGCGAGACGCACCCGCAAGTGAGAAAAGTCGAAGGGGAGCTATATCGAGCCGAGTTGGTTGCGCTGGCGCGTGAGCTAGGAGTGAGCCGCCAGGTGCGGTTCCTGAATCAATACCTGGAGCCACGCGCGCTGATCCGCTATCTGCAGGCGACCGATATCTATCTCACCCCCTATCATGACCGGAACCAGATTACCAGCGGAACACTTGCCTACGCACTTGGGTGCGGTCGAGCTATCGTGAGCACGCCCTATGTCTATGCCGGTGAGGCTTTGGCGGAAGGGCGCGGGCTGCTGGCGGAATTCGAGAGCCCGGAGAGCATTGCCCGCTGTGTGATGCTCTATCTCGAGAATCCCGCCTTTCGCGAGGAGACACAAGCACGCGCGCTGGACTATGGCCGCAAGATGGCCTGGCCGCGAGTGGGTCTGCAATATGGGGAGGTCATGTATCGGGCCGCGCATGGAGCGGCGTCATGATGGCGTTGCCACCACTCTTGCCGCAAGGGACCCATCCGCTGGGCACGCACCGGAGTGGCGACCAGCGGATCTGAGGTGTGCGGTGAGCGTTGAGCCGCTGCTACCAGGCGCTAATAGAGGATGATCGGCGTGCCCAGCGGCGTCCACTTGTAAATCTGCTCCATGTCCCAACCGACCTGTCTCCCACCCACGACCGGTATGGTGTAGGGAATATTGACGCAGCCGTGTGAGCCACCGCTGAATGCGTTCGGGTCGCGGTGGGGCAGATTGGTCTCGGGCCCGAGCTGATGGCGCCAATAGGCATCATGCAGCCAGAAGCCGCCCTCATGGTAGGCAATGTCATAGTGGATGGGGGTTGGGTTATATTCGCCGGGCTTTGGTGGCGTGAACACATCGCCGTACCCCGCCGGGACCGCGATCGGATTCCCACTGGTATCCCGGGGGCAGGTGTTGGAGTGCACGGTGCAGTTGTTGGGGTCGTCTGGTGAGTGCCGGTTGATCGCCGTCCAGAAGCCGGGAACTGACGGGACATCCAGATCGCCCGTCGTGACATACGTGTAGCTGACCATCGAGCCGTGGTCATAGAACCGGGCGACCTGCTCACGCAGCGAGACGATGATGACCTTGCCGCCTGTCACGTTGTAGTATTGCATGAGCTGCAAGTCAGTGGCGTGTGGCTTCTCGTGGACGGGGTT
>DASWAC010000118.1:0-6832 GCA_036391335.1 Ktedonobacterales bacterium | reverse complement strand
CAGCCCAAGAGCAACTTTCCCAGGCTGGGTCCTGCATGCTTGAGTGCATAAGATAGTGGTAGATTTCAGCAACGGTATTGAGAAGCGTACCAGCAGGGCGCGATGGCAGACAAATTACGGTGGGAAATACTTGACCTCCCTGCTCACTGCGCTACAATGAAAGGAACGTACATTCAAGTGGGCGCTATTCTTGTGCACCCCCTAGGCCGCTGGCAGCCGCCATGTCCCCACGCTCTCGCGAGCCACGGACGGATCATGCGGGGCGCGCCCCTCCGGCTGCTGGGGCCATGATTGCCATGACATAGAGGAGACAGCTCTACGATGGATATTCGAGTCAGCACGCGCGATGTGCAGCAATTTGACGGCGACGCCCTGGTCGTTGGCGTCTTTTCAGATAAGCCGCTCGATGGCGCCGCCGCTGCGATCGATAAGGCACTGGCAGGCGTGATCGCAGAGCTCAAAGAGAACGGCGAGGTGCGTGGCGCGACAGATGAGGTAACGCTGCTGCACACCCTTGGCAAGATAGAGCCGTCGCGAGTGGCCATCGTCGGTTTGGGCGCCGCGAAGGATCTGTGCGGACATCGCATTCGTCGAGCATCCGCCATTGCCTGTCGCACCCTGCGCAAGGCGGGCGCGCGCCATGTCGGGCTGGCCCTTGCCTCTGCCGAGCACGGGCTCAATCTCGCTCAGGCTGGCCGCGCTGCCGTCGAGGGCGCAATTCTTGGACTCTATCAGTTCCGGCTCTATAAGGGCGCTTCGGGTCAGCACCGGCAGCCAGCGCGTGAGATCGAGAGCATCACCATCATTGGCCGTGGCCGCGAGGTCGCCTTGCGTGCCGCGGTGGATCGCGGACGCATCCTCGCCGAATCGCAGAACTTTGCCCGTGACCTGGGCAATGAGCCGCCAAATGTGCTGACCCCCACCGAGATGGCCAATCGCGCGGAGGCCATGGCAGATGAGGTGGGTCTCGAATGTGAGATCTATGGCCCTGAGTGGATACACCAGCAAGGCATGGGCGCATTGCTCGGCGTCGCGCAGGGCAGCGCGCAAGAGCCGCGCTTCATCGTGCTGCGCTATAAGGGCGGGGCCAGCCGCAAGCCGACCCTCGGCCTGGTTGGGAAGGGTATTACCTTCGACACCGGCGGCATCTCGATCAAGCCGGCAGCGGATATGGACTCCATGAAGATGGATATGTGCGGCGGGGCGGCCGTCATCGGCGCGATGCGGGCGCTGGCCCTGCTCAAGCCGCGCCTCAATGTCACCGGCATCGTGCCCGCGACGGAGAATATGCCCGGCGGCACCGCGTATCGCCCTGGGGATATCTTGCGCGCGAAGAATGGGAAGACGATCGAGATCGTCAATACTGATGCCGAGGGCCGCCTCATCCTCGCGGATGCGCTATGCTACGCGGTCGAGCACAAGCTCTCGCCGATCATTGACGCCGCCACCCTCACTGGGGCGATGGTGGTCGCCCTCGGCCATGTGCGCGCGGGCTTTTTCAGCAATGATGATGCGCTCATCGAGGATGTGCGCACAGCAGCGGACGCAGCCGGCGAGCGCCTGTGGGCCATGCCGTTCGACAGCGAATATGGTGATCTGGTTCACAGTGAGATCGCCGATGTGAAGCAGACAGGGGGGCGTGCGGGCGGAGCGGTGGCCGCCGCGAAGGTGCTGGGCAGCTTCGTCGCCGAGACCCCTTGGGCGCACCTCGACATTGCGGGCACAGCCTATCGGGATCATCGCGAGGTGGATGGCGAGAAGGGCGCCAATGGCTTCGCCGTGCGCACGTTTGTCGAGCTGGCAACTCTGCTGGCTGAGCGCAGCGGGGAATCGCGCGGGCATGGCAAAGCCGCGCCTGCCATCTAGGAGTGGCTGGCGAGGAAGCGCCCACCTGGAGTACTATAGCCTGTGAAGGGTGCGTCGCGATTCACGGGAGATGTGGCGACATGCGGGTCACGGTTCGCTATTTCGCCGCGCTGCGCGAGCTGGCGGGACGGCCAAGTGAGGCGCTCGATATGCCCGTGGGAGCCACAGCCGGCGCGGTCCGCATGGCGCTGGCGAGCCGGCACCCTGCGATGGCGGGTCCGCTTTCCGCGTGCGCGGTCGCGGTCAACCAGGCCTACAGTGACCTGGAGCGCACACTCGAGGACGGCGATGAGCTGGCCTTTCTGCCGCCGCTAGGAGGGGGCTGATGGCGCCCATCGTTCGCATCACGCGCGAGCCGCTCGACCAGACCGCTATGGACGCCCTCGAAACGGCCATCATGCATCCCGGCGCCGGCGGGTTGGTCACCTTCGAGGGGATCGTGCGGGACCACGCCAGAGGCAAGCGCGTGCGCTGGCTGGAATATGAGGCCTATCCCGAGATGGCGGAGCGTGAGATGCGCGTGATCGTTGCCGAGATCGCCACCCGCTGGCAGACAGACGCCATCGCGATGGTGCACCGGGTGGGGAGGCTGGCAGTCGGCGAGCGAGCCGTCGTGGTGCGTGTGGCCTGCGCTCACCGGGCGGAAGCGTTCGAGGCTTGCCGCTATGGCATAGATACGCTCAAGGCGACCGTGCCCATCTGGAAGAAAGAGATCTACGAAGACGGCGAAGAATGGGTGGAGGGCTGACCGCGATGAAGTTTGGTGTGCTGGTGTTTCCTGGCACGTGGAGTGATGTCGACACGATGCATGCGCTCGGCCCCGTGCTGGGGAACGAGGCGGTCAGCATCTGGCACCAGGAGACCGACCTGCAAGGCTGCGACGCGCTTGTCCTGCCCGGAGGCTTCGCCCATGGCGACTATCTGCGCGTGGGCGCCATCGCGCGGTTTTCGCCGGTGATGGGCGCTGTCGCTGAGTTCGCTGGCCGCGGCGGGCTCGTCTTGGGCATCTGCAATGGCTTCCACATCCTGCAAGAGGCGGGGCTGCTGCCGGGCGCACTGCTGCGCAACACCAGTCTGGAGTTTCGCTGCCAGTGGGCCAATGTGCGCGTCGAGAATGCCGCCACGCCGTTCACGAACAAGGCGCGGCAGGGACAGGTGCTGCGTGTGCCCATCTCGCACGGAGTCGGCAATTTCTTTGCGGATGAGGCCACCCTCGATGAGCTGGAGCGCACACAGCGTGTGCTCTTCCGCTATGTGGAGCCCGACGGCACGGAGTCGGCGGCAGCGAACCCCAATGGGTCTCGGCGCAATATCGCCGGCGTGATGAATGTGGCCGGCAACGTGGCCGCACTGATGCCGCATCCGGAGCGCGCCTGCGAGGCGATGCTGGGCGGCGAGGATGGCCGATATATCTTTGGCTCGATGGTAGCCGCGCTGGCGGCACGCCAGCCAGCCCCGGTGAGGGCGTAGCGACGCGGGCGAGAAGGCGCGGAAGCGATCTCCCCCGCGCCCATCAGGTCTAGAGGACTCCGCTAGAGCAGGTTGAGCGATGAGTCTATGGCCGAGATCTTGAAGCTCGACCCATCCTTCTCCAGCGTGATGTTGCCCGTGGTCGTGGATCCTTGGCCGCGGGTAACGACGAGCGGCAGCACGACTTCGGTGTTCGAGATTTGCGGGCTCGCCGCAGATGATGACGAGTCAACTTTGCACGTCTTCACCACGCCATCGGTCGCATCATGCTGCTGGGCCGCCTGCGTGAATTGATCGAGGGTGACCTGCTGCTTGAGTGTGGATGAAAACTCACTGTAAGCCTGGTCATACGTTTGTCCCTGCTCGTAGCCACAGAAGAGTCCTGTGGTGAGCGTCGAGCTCACGATTGGATTGCTCGCCGCGCCGCGCAAGGCGCCCACGACGAAGATGCTGCATGTCACACAGGCCACCAGCAGCACACCACCGACGATGCCCAGGGTGATCCACAGTCCTCGGTTCGATTTCTTCTGCTGGGGTGGTGGGACACTCCCCGGCGCGTAGTAGGGTTGGCCGGGTGGGTAGCCGGGCTGGCCTTGTGGGTATTGCGGATAGCCTGGATACTGTGGAGCGGCGTTGGGTGGCTGGCCGGTGTAGGGACCTGTCTGCGGTGGATACTGTGGATAGCTCGGAGGATATTGCTCCCCTGAAGGCTGACCGGGCTGCCCATAGGGAGTGGGCTGCTGAGGATATTGCGGCGCGTTGGGATCACTCATGTCCGAGCCTTTCGCGTGTGTTCATGCTGTAAAGACCGCAGGCTCACTCTATCATGGCACATGGGCAGTGACAATAGAGCCCTGTGAGGCACGGCGAGACGCGGCGGTATACTGGAGAAGAAATCAGCGAGCTGCTCGGCGCGTGAGAATGGTTGTGATGTGACACTCTCCCTCGCTCATTCGCTCAACATGCGTGAGGGTTGTCGTGAGTGCGCCCCTGGAGATCTGAGCTATCAATGCCACAAGTGCAACATCAGGAATTCGACCTCACCTCAGGTGAGCCTCTGCCGTCGGTGACCAGAAGGACGGGCTTGCGGCGTGTGCTGTGGGCGATTGCGGGCGCATTCGTGGGCGCACAGGTCAGCGTCACATTGGCGCTCATCATCATCGCCAGTGTGCGCAAGCTCCGTGCGCCGGTCCATGGGTTCCCGCACTCTCGCAATAGCGAAGTGAAAGTGCAGGGCAACTATCTGCGGGTCTATACCTATGGTCGCGAGCTCTACGATGCGATGCTCGAAGCGATCAATGCCGCGCACAGCCACATCTATATGGAATCCTATATCTGGAAAGCTGATGATGTCGGCGAGGAGTTCAAGGAGGCGCTCGCCAAGAAGGCGGCGGAAGGCGTGGAAGTCTACGTCATCTTCGATAATGTCGGCAATCTCGTCGTGCCAGATTCGTTCAAGAAATTCCCCAAGCCGATCAATGCGATGCGCTTCACGGCGGTGCACCATTGGTGGCACTATTTCGATCCGCGCCGCTATGTGCTGGACCACCGCAAGATCCTCGTAGTGGACGACGAGATCGCCTTCGTCGGCGGCTATAACATCGGCTCACTCTATGCTACGCAATGGCGCGACACCCATTTGCGGCTGTCTGGCCCGGATGTCGTTGACTTCTCCTACTCCTTCGTCGAGTTCTGGAACCGCTTCTGCTCGCATGAGCGCCGCATCGCTCACCGCACCGTGCGCCGCTTCGAGCCAACGATCACACTGCACCTCAACGATGCGCTCCACCTCACCTTTCCCATTCGCAACATGTACATTGACGCCATCGAGCGTGCCCAGCGCCACATCTACCTCACGACTGCCTACTTCATCCCCGACCATGTGATGCTCGACTCGCTCAAGCGCGCGGTGAGTCGCGGGGTGGATGTGCAGATCCTCCTGCCATGGACCTCAAACCACGTGCTGGCCGACTGGGCGGCGCATGGCTATTTCTCAGAGTGCCTGGCCGCGAAGATTCGCATCTTTGGCTTCAAGCAAGCCATGATTCATGCGAAGACGTGCACCATTGACGGCGAGTGGTCAACGATCGGCACGGCGAATATCGATCGGCTCAGCTCAGTTGGCAATTTTGAGATCAACACCGAGATCTATGATGCCAAGCTCGCCGAGCAGATGGAGGCGATCTTCGAGAGCGACAAGTCAAATGCGTTCGAGCTCACCACCGCTGACTGGGAGCGCCGGCCCTGGTATGTGAAGGCGAGTGAGCGGCTGCTCGCGCCGCTGCGCATCCTGCTCTAACGCCGGAGAAGGGACGTCATGCGGCTCTACATCAGCACTGACTTCGAAGGTGTGGCCGGCATCGTGGATTGGGACCAGATTCTCGCGGGTCGCGATGACTATGAGATGGGCCGGGGACTCCTGCTGGGCGAGGTCAACGCGGCTATCAGGGGAGCGCTGCGAGCCGGCGCAACGCAGATCGTTGTCAACGACTCGCACAGCTTCATGCGCAACCTCAATCCCGACCTCCTCGAAGGGAGCGCCTCACTGCTCTCCGGACGCCACAAGCCGCTCTACATGATGGAGGGGCTCGACGATTCGTTCGACGCCATCTTCTTTCTCGGCTATCACGGCAGCATTGGCGCCAGCCAGGCGATCCTCGGGCACACCTACAATCCACGCGCCATCTGGGAGGTTCGTCTCAACGGCCATATCGTTGGCGAATCGGCGCTCAACGCCTTGGTCGCCGCGCACTATCGCGTGCCCATTGCGCTGATCACCGGCGACCAGGCAACGGTGGCCGAGGCGCGTCGCATGCATCCCGCGCCGCACTGTGTGCAGGTGAAGCGCTCTGTCACGCGCACTGCTGCCGAGAGTCTGCACCCCGCTGTGGCGCGCGCCAGGATCGAGGAAGCTGCCTATGACGCGCTGACCCATGAGCGGCCGGGCGGCTCACCGCAGTTTCCAGCGCAGACCCAGGTGGAGGTGACCTTCCTCACGGCTGACATGGCTGAGATGAGTGCCTGGGTGCGCGGGGTGGAGCCGGTGCACGGGCATGCGCGCACAGTGCGCTTCGGCGGGGAGAGCCTGCTCGATACCTTCCGCACCTTCGTCACACTGGTCGCCCTCACGCGCTCACTCGTGGAGCAGTGAGACGCTTCCTGCTCACCCCAGCAACAGGCGGATGAGGCCCTCGGCGAGCCAGGCCGCGAAGCGCTCGTTAGTATAGCCGCGTTGCTCCCCGAGCAGCAAGAACATGTCCGGGCTGCTCAGCGCCCAGATCGTCTCAGTGGCCTGTGTGACGCTGAGACCCTCGCGGAGGCTGTGGAGCTCGGCAAGGTGCTGCGCTACGGCCTCGAGATTGGTGTAGCGGTCGCGTAAGATGCCATGCCACATCGAGGCAATCTCTGGCTCGGCCTTCGCGGTGTCGCGCACGATCGCGTAGACCGGCGCGACCCGGCTCAGGATTGCCGTGACATCCCGGGCGAAACGAGTCAG
>DASWAC010000117.1:0-1662 GCA_036391335.1 Ktedonobacterales bacterium | reverse complement strand
GCCGCAGGCGCTGCCGAACGACACACGCGGACGCATCGCCGCTGACCATGATCGGTGCGCCTGGCGGGACTGCCCCCACTTCAGTGACTGCTATGTGCGAGAGGTGCGCGACCGTGCGCAGAGCGCTCAGGTGGTCGTCATCAACCACACCTTGCTCCTGATCGATGCGGCCATGGGTGGTTTCCTGCTTCCCGAGCGCGATGTCATCGTGGTGGATGAGGCACACCATCTAGAGGAAGAGGCCACACGCGCCTTCACCGTGACGATCACACCAGGGCGCATCCAATCCTTGGTAGCGCAGAGTCGGGTGCGCCAGCACGCGGACCAGGGGGCGCTGCAAGAGGCACTGGCGGCGAGCACCCTCGTGGCCGAGGCACTGGCTCAGATCATGGCGAGCAATTCCAAAGGACGTCGCACGCTCGATGCACCCCTGCAGGAGGGCCTCCGGCTGGCCTCGGCGGTGGATGGCATCGCGAATAGCCTGCAGCACAACCGCCCGCTGAACCTCGACGCCCGCGAAGAGCAGCTCTATGAGCGCCTGGTGAAGCGCGCCCGCACGCTGGCAAGTGATCTGCGCACTGTATTTTCGCTTGCTGAGCCCGAGACACGCGTCTACTATCTGGAGCGCGTGACCGGGCGGCGCAATGACCGTAGCGTCGCCTATTCAGCGTCTTCGACCCCGCTCTCGGTGGCCGACCTCCTGCGGGAGAAGCTCTTCGACCGCACGCCAACGGTGATCACCTCGGCGACCATCGCCGTGGGGCGCGACTTCTCCTTCTTCAAGGCACGCACCGGCCTGAGCAATCCGCGCGAGGCCGTGCTGCCACTCACGTTTGACTACGAGCACGATGCGCTGCTCTATCTCCCAAAGCTCACGCACGAGCCTGCGTTTGGCGCAGCCAGCGCGCTCTATCACGATGAGCTGGCCAAGCATATGCTCGAGATGATAGCGGTCTCATCGGGTCGAGCCTTCTTGCTCTTCACCAGCAACTACGCCCTGCGTGCCGTCCACGACAGGATGGCGGCACACCCAGACGCGGCGGGCTATACCTTTCTCGTGCAGGGTGACGGGCTCAGCCGATCAGAGATGGTGCGCCAGTTCCAGAAACGCGCCCGTCCGGTGCTCTTTGGCTTGCGCAGCTTCTGGGAGGGCGTTGATGTCCCTGGTGAGGCGCTCTCGCTGGTCGTTATTGACAAGCTCCCGTTCGACCCGCCTGACGATCCGGTGAATGAGGCACGGGTAGACCACATGAAGCGCGCCGGCGAAAACTGGTTCGGCGGCTATGTGCTGCCCCTGGCGACCATTCGCCTCAAGCAAGGCTTGGGCCGCCTGCTCCGCACCCATGCTGATCGTGGAGTCCTGGCGATCCTCGACAAGCGCTTGGTCACGAAGAGCTATGGCAGGCAAGTGCTGGCGGCGCTTCCGCCCGCGCGTCGCACGACTGATCTGGCCGAGGTACAGGCATTCTTTCAGCGGGACGATTAGGCGCCGACGCCGACCACTACCGCCATCACGTGGCCATGGGTATCTGAGATGCTGAGGTCAAACGCGACCAGGCGCAGCTCGGCCGCGCGCGCCGCTGCCGCGCCGGTGAGCCGCAGCAGTGGCTTTCCGCCATCCTGCCGCACGATCTCGATGTCTTGCCACGATACTTTGCCGAT
>DASWAC010000116.1:0-9548 GCA_036391335.1 Ktedonobacterales bacterium | reverse complement strand
TCATCACGAAGATAGGTGTCTGCAGGCGGTCAGCGAGATCGAATGCCTTCCAGCCAAACTCGAAGCATTCCTCCATGCCGTCCGGCAGCAGCAGTACGTGGCGTGTGTCGCCGTGGCCCAGGTAATAGGCCATCAGGATGTCGCCCTGCGAAGTGCGCGTGGGCAGGCCAGTGCTCGGCCCCATCCGCTGGATGTCCCAGACCACGCAGGGGATATCGGCAAAGTAAGCGAACCCGGCATATTCGGTCATGAGTGAGATGCCAGGCCCAGAGGTCGAGGTGAGTGCCCGCGCGCCCATCCAGCCGGCGCCGACCACCATGCCCAGCGCCGCGATCTCATCCTCAGCCTGCACGATGGTGTAGTACTTCGTCCCTGTTGCCTTGTCGGTGCGCAATTTGACGGCATGGGCGCCGAGGGAATCGACCAGGCTAGTGGATGGCGTGATGGGATACCACGCGGCGACAGTGAAGCCGCCAAAGACAGCGCCCAGCGCCCCCGCTTCGTTGCCGTTGATCATGATCTTGCCGGCGGTCTTGTTGATGCGCTTCACGCGGAACTTGTCGCGCTTCTGGTGATTCGCCCGCACATACTCGGCAGCCTTTTTCACCACGTCGAAGTTGAGGTCAACGGGGCCACGCTTCCCTTTGAAATGGAAGAGGAGCGCCGCCTCGATCTCGCCCAGCTCGATGCCCAGCAGCTCGGCCAGTGCGCCGACATAGACCATGTTCGCCACATAGGGTCGCATGGTGACAGCGGCAGGAGACGCCTTGGCCATCTCGAGGACGGGAATCGAATAGTAGGTGATGTCTTTCCGGTCCTCCGCCAGCTTCCACTCGATCGGGTAGAGCAGCACCCCACCGGATGGCACCTGGGCGATATCTGCCTGGGCGGTGTTCCGGTTCATCGCGACGACGATCTCAGCACTTTCGCGCCGCCCGACGAAGCCGGCCTCGCTCACGCGGATGTTGAACCAGGTGGGCAGGCCCTCGATATTCGAGGGGAAGATGTTTTTGCCGCTGACGGGAATGCCCATCTTGAAGAGGGCGCGAATCAGTGCGTTATTGGCCGTCTGGCTCCCTGAGCCGTTGACGGTAGCCACCATAATGCTGAAGTTGTTGACATCCGCCGGACTATCGTGGATGTCGGGCACCTGGTGTCGGACGCCCGTGGCGCTCATCGGCGCGTCTGCCTTTCATGAAGGATCACAGAGGCCGGTGAGTGACAAAGACACCGCGCAGGGTGACGCACGCTCGTCTGCCTCGACTGACATGAGAGAGGGACGGGCATGGCTGGTCACACGATGAGCGGTGGGGCTCCGATGTGGGCCGCATGGTGGCGCATTCCCTCAGACTGATAGTATACGCCGCCATCGCCCATGAGCGCAGCCCCATGGTCCCATCGAGGCTGGCGCAGCCGCCGGGACGAGGGTTCCGTGACTCACGTGTTACATGTGGCCAAGGGAGGCCATGCAGGCCATCGCTGTGCGGTCATCGTCTCGGAGATGCCATGAGTGAGCATGGCGCGAGGTGCGCCATGGCCTCGCCATCGCCTCAGCGCTTCGCCAGCCGCGTCTAGAGACTCTCGCGCGCGACCTTGAAGTGGTGATAGGCGTCTATCAGACGCACGGTGCCCGTCTTGCTGCGCATCATCAGCGAGTGAGTGCGCGCCCCATCGGGAATATATTCCACGCCGCGAAGCAGCTCGCCTGGCGTGATGCCCGTCGCCGCGAAAGATACGTTGTCTGAGGTGATCAGGGTGTCCACTGAGAAGATGTGGTCGAGATCCACCCCATCGGCCTTCAGCTTCTCACGCTCGTGCTCGGTGCGCGGCCAGACCTTGCAGAGCAGCTCGCCGCCCACGCATTTGATGGCCGCTGCCGCCAGCACTGCCTCGGGCGCGCCGCCGGTGCCGATGTAGACGTGCGCGGTGTCGTAGTCTTGCCGGGCTGCCTGAATGGCCGCCGCGACATCGCCATCCGTGATCAGCCGGATGCGCGCCCCGGTCTCGCGCACGGCAGTGATGATCTCACTGTGGCGCGGGCGATCGAGAACGATGACGGTGAGGTCCTGCACGCGGCGATCGAGGGCCCTGGCGACATGATTGAGATTATGGGCGACGGGGGCGTCGAGGTCCACGATTTTCGCGGCGGCGGGGGGAACCGCCAGCTTCGACATATAATAGACCCCTGGCGGCGCTTGATACATCGTGCCACGGTCGGCGGTGGCCACCACAGCGATCGCGCCGGGCAGGCCCAGCGAGGTCAGCCGTGTGCCATCCACTGGGTCCACCGCGACATCCACCAGCGGTGGCTGCCCGTTGCCGACTTCCTCGCCAACATAGAGCATGGGGGCTTCGTCTTTCTCGCCCTCGCCGATGACCACCACACCCTGCATGTCCACGCCGTCCAGGGCGCTGCGCATAGCATCCACGGCAGCTTGATCCACGGCGATCTTATCACCCCGCCCCATATGATTGGCGGCGGCATAGGCGGCAGCCTCGGTCACGCGCACGAGCTCCAGTGCCAGATTGCGCTCGGCGGCATTCTTCGTCACAAATCGTCCGGTAACGGCCATGGGGAATCTCCTGTGGGTGAGGCGAGGCGCCATTGCCTCGCGGGACTCGTTGCCGCGCAACCTATCGCACATGCTTCGCTGGGGAGTCAGACTGCCGGTTGCCGTGGATGCACACGGCTGTGCTCAGCCATGAGAATCGCCTTGAGCCGGTCAATCGCATCATCGAGATGCCCGTGCCGGTTCACGATGAGATAGTCATACTTCCAGCGCTCTTCCATCTCGCGCTCGGCATTGAGCAGGCGCAGTGTGCGCGCCTCCGGCGTGTCGCGCTCGGGCCGGGTCTCCAGATGCATCACCAGATCGCTGAGCCGCTCGGGCGCGAGAAAGATGAAGACCGCGTTGGAGCTGCGCTCGCGAATGGTCTGTGCGCCCTGAGTATCGATCGTCAGGATGGCGTCATTGCCCGCCGCGAGCTGGTCGCGCACCGGCTGCGCGGGCACGCCATACCAGTTCCCGTGCACCTGCGCGTGCTCCAACAAGCCGTCCTGCTCGATCAGCGCACGAAATTCCTGCTGGGTCCGAAAGTGATAGTGGACGCCGTCTACCTCGCCATCACGCGGCGCGCGCGTCGTCACCGTCACGACGATGTGCCCCGGCCAGCCTGACTCGACGAGTCGCTTGGTTACGGTCGTTTTGCCCACACCCGAGGGACCGGAGAGCACGACGAGCAGGGGTCCATGTGGCGCTTGAATTGTTGCGTCCGCATCGGGGCCGCGTGATACATTCGTGGAGGCCATGCGTATCCCTCTAGAAATCTCGTCGGCGCTCTGGCTAGCGGCCATAGTGAGCGACTGGGCTGCCTCATACGCATTGGAGAGCTAGTCAGGAGTGATTGTACCATGCAGCTTGACGCGATGACCTTATCCGCGCTCGCGGCCGAGATCTCGGGGCTCATCAGCGGGGCGCGTGTGGACGACGTGATCGCTCCCACGCCACACTCCATCGCTCTGCGCACCTATGGGGGTGGAAAGACCTCCTGGCTGCTCATCTCGGCGCATCCCTCCCTCGCCAGAATCCACCTGTTGCGCGCAAAGCCCCGAAAGCTGAGCGGCGACGCCTCGGCTTGGGTCATGCTGCTGCGGAAGCATCTCGAAGGCGCCCGCCTCGTGGAGCTGCATCAGCCGAGACACGAGCGTATCGTGAGCCTCGCCTTCACGCGAGCGCCTGACCGCGCCGCGTGGGTCTGGCTGACCTGCGAGCTCATGGGGAAGATGAGCAATCTCATCCTCCACGACAGCGAGGGCGTCATCCTCGGCGCGCTGCATACCGTGCCAGCGGGCGCGGGGCACAGCCGTGTCATCGTGCCTCACGCACCCTATGTCGCTCCCCCGCCACAGACACGCCTCTTGCACGGTGAGGTCGCGCCTCGCTTGGATCCCGCTCAGGCCAGCGGCGCGCAGATGGCCACCGCAGCGTATGAGACGGAAGGAACCGCGGCGCAGAACCCCAAGCGGGGACCCACGACCGTCGCCGATCTGCTGCTGCTGGCGCTCGCCGGCTGGAGCCGCCCCCTGGGTCGCGAGGCTGCCGCCCGTGCGCTGGGGAATCCGGCCGAGCCGGTGGCCACCACTCGCGATTGGGATGGCGTCGCCCGTGAGACACGAGCGCTGGCTGAGATGGCGGCCCGCAGCGAGTGGGAGCCGACGCTCATCTCGCGCGCGACCCAGCCAGACATCCCGGTGGATGGCACGGTCTTCCTGCCGCGCCAATTCGGGGCCGGCTTCGTGTTGCGACCCGCATCGTCAGTGAATGAGCTGGTGGCCACCGTGATGCACGCCGCAGAGTGGGAGGCCGAGATCGAGGATGTGCGGCGTCCCCTGCGCCAGGCGTTGCGCAGCCACCTGCAGCGCAGCGAGCGAAAGGCCATCGCGCTCGCTGCGGAGCTGCGCGCGCTCGATGGCGCCGCTACTTTCCGTGAGGAGGCTGACCTGCTGATGGCCTTTGCCAGTGAGGTCCCCGCCCATGTCGCCCAGGTGACGCTGGAGAACCCCTTTGCGGTGGACGGCGCGCCGGAGACCGCGACCCTGACACTCGACCCGCGCTTCGACGCCATCGAGAACGCCAACCGCCGGTATGCCCGCTATCACAAGCTGCAACGCGCCGCGAAGCTGATTCCCCCACAGATCGCGGCGAACGAGATCACCCGCGCTCAGGTGGAGCAGCTCCTGACCGACCTCGCGCTGGCTGAGACACGCGGCGAGATCGAAGCGGCGCGGGCGGGCATCGAGGCGGCAGGCTACCTGCGTAACCGCCAGGAACGGCGCAGGGAGCGCATCGTGAAGAAGAAGCCGGGGAAGCAGCCGAAGGCGAAAGCCATGCCAGGGGGCACGCCGCTGCGCCGCCAGTCGGCCGATGGCTTCACGCTGCTAGTGGGAAAGAATAGCCTGCAAAATGAAGCGGTCACCTTCGACATGGCGACCGGGAACGATCTCTGGCTGCACGCGCGCGGCGTGCCGGGGGCTCATGTCATCGTGAAGAGCGGCGGGCGGCCTGTGCCAGAGCGCACGCTGCGTGAGGCGGCCGCTCTCGCGGCATGGTATAGCCAGGGGCGCGGCAACAGCGCCGTAGCCGTGGACGCCACCGAGCAGCGCTATGTGCGCCACCTCAAGGGAGGCGGCCCTGGCATGGTGACCTATGAGCGTGAGCGCACCATAAGCGCCGAGCCCGCCGATCCGTGGGCGGAAGGCTAAGAGGGCTCGTCCCTTACTCGCCCGCCAGACGATTGATGAGCTCCCACACCAGGGCGGGCACGCGCTCGAATGAATAGGATCTGACGACGCGCTCACTGTGCTGATGGGGTCCCCAGCCATAGGGGCCGAGGTTTACGGCGTCGAGCCCCAGCGCACGAATCGCGTCGAGTGGCAGCGCATAGCCACCGGGAATTGCCTCGCCGTCGGATGCCTGCCACAGGGGCATATTGCTCATCAGGGCAGCGGGGTCATTCTCAGGGTCGAGCCGAAGATAGCTCATGTCTGAGATGTAAGGATAGTAGTGGATGCGGGCCAGGCGGTCATCTGGGTGGGCCGCGATGAGGGCATCCACGGCCTGGCTCAGGGGCGATGACGGCGCCAGTGAGAAATGTGGATACCAGGGCGGCGAGAAATAGAGCACGACCGCCGGCCCCGCGACACCCGCCAGCCGCCAGAGCGCCCACGCCATGCGCACACTCCGCGCCCGGCTATCCGCCGCTGCGCCCGCCGAGGCCTCACGCAGCGCCTGCGCCACTCGGTCCGCGCCATGAGCTCGCACCGCCTGGGCACGCAGATCTTCCCAGGTGTAGATGCGCCCCTCACGAGGCGTCACCTGCCCGCCAGGGCCGCGCCACACGCGCTCCGAGGCGTCGAGGGCAGCCAGCGCCTCACCCAGCGCGCGCTCCGTCTCGGCGCGCAGGCGGGCCAGCAGCTGCGCGGGAGTGGAAGTCATCGTCAGCACATTGAGATAAAAGTGAGACACGAATGGCAGCTGCACGTCATACCGCTCTTTGAGGTCGGCGGCATGCAGCGTGACGGGCGGTGGGGTGCGCTCAGCGCCCACCGTGTCGCAGAGATCGGGATTCATGCTGAGGGCACGGATGAGCCATGCCGCGAGGTAATTCGCGTCGGCCCCAAGATAGGGCTCGCCCACATGCGCCTCGCGGCCCACCACCAGGAAGCTCGGCAGCACCTTGCCAATGGTGCCGGTGTAGATGTAACGGTGTGGGTCGCCAGGGTAGCGCGGCAACGTCGTATCCGTATTGATCCCGCCCAGATAGGTCAGCCCCTCACGGTCGCGCAGCCGCCGCAGCACCTCGACACCCGCCAGCACACCGGCGGATTCATTCTCCTCATCAGGCGAGGTCAGCAGCACGAGCGAGAAGGGGAGATGTCCCTCGCGGGCCAGTCGCGCGGCGCGGCGCATGATGGCGAGATGGATCGCGACGCCACTCTTCATATCCACCGAGCCACGGCCAAAGAGGAGGTCGTGCTCCATGCCGGCGATCTGCTCAGCCAAGCCGGGCGTCATGGCGGTCAGCTCATCCAGGTGGGCGGCCAGCGCGTCAGGGTCGCGGGCATAGGGCTCCAGCGCGCCGTAGTCGTCGTACCCCACTGTGTCGAAGTGGCCGGTCAGCGCCACCGTGCGCGGCGAGCTTCCCCGCACGAAGGCCCACACGTTCGCCCGGCCATGGGCATCGCCAGGAATGGCCTCCAGCGCGACGCCCGCGTAGGCGCCTGCGCCGACATCACCCTCGGTGAGGATCGTCAGGATCTCGCGAGCCAGAGCAAGCTCCCCGGCGCCGGGGCTCACGCTGTTGATGGCCATCAGCCGGCGGGTCAGCGCCTCGACCTCAGCCGCCCATTCCTCGCCTGCGCTCGTCACCGCTATATCCCCCCATTGCCATCACTCGCGAGCGGCATCACTAGCTCTCGCGCGTCGCCCACAAGGGTGCCCAGCGTCTTCTGTGTCCACGTGAGGGCGCTCACCAGGCGCCGCAGGTTTGCCTGCCGCTGCTGGGGTGGCAGCCCGGCGCGGCCGATCGAGCGGATGAGCTCGAAGCTCTCGCCGAGGGGCGCCACCGACGCGAAGACCTCGACCCGCTCATCCAGTGTCCGGTCGCCAAGGTCCCGCATCCCGGCGAGGTATTCGTCAATCAGCTTCGCACCCGCCTCGATGCTCATCTCGCCCGAGATGGCCGCGTTCGCCGCGACATGACCCACTTCCATGGCAGGGTCGGCCAGCCCGAAGCCGCCCCATTCCACCAGCATGGGCCTCTTGCCGATATAGATGTTGCTCGGAATGGGTGAGCCGTGGGTGGGCCTGGGCCGCAGATTATGCCAGAGCGACTTGCGCGCCTCGACACGTGCGCTCACCACTGCGCGCAGGCGAGTCAGCGCGGCCAGCAGCGGCTGCGTGCTCGTCGGCGTCAGCGCGATGCGGCTGGCCTCCCAGGCGGCCTGGGTGCTGCGCCACCAAATGGCGAGATCATTCCCGGCTCCGCCTTGCACACGCACCTGATCTGGCGCGAGGTGGTGCACGGTGAGCAGCAGAAACGCCCACTGCCGCACCTCGGTATCGCTCAGCAGCCGCCCGCCGAGTGACGTGCCCTCCGGCTGCGCCCAGGCAAGGACGGCGCCACCGAGCGGACCGCCCTCACTCTCGGTCAGCAGCAGCGCGGGCGCCAACCCCAGCTTGCCTCCGGTCCACAGGCCGGCGGCCTCACGCTGCGCGCGGCGTGTGCCGTGCTGGGTATAGCATGCCAACACGGCGCGCTGGTCGCCCGCGAGCAGCAAGAAGCGATGCTCTTCAGGCGACTCTGAGAGCGGTCGTGCCTGCAAGGGTCCGTTCAGGCCTCGCACCGGATGCAGGCGCAGATAGTCCGTAATGCGGATGGGGATCATGCCTGACATGGGCGGGTACGTCCTTGTGGAAATGCGAGAGCGACTGGCACGGCTATGCCCCGAGATTATATCCCACGCGAGGGATGTGTTGCTTTCTGCGGCTGCGGGGAACGAGCACCCTGGCGGCCAGCACCCTACGCGAATCGCTCCCGCATCCCCTTATGCCGGAGTGTGCGCTGAGATGAAGGCCAGCATACGCCGCCACGCATCGTCGCATTCGCTCTGATAGGTCGCCTGATGTCTGTCGAAGAAGCTGTGCGGCGCGTCTGGATAGATCACCATCTCGCCCTCGACACCGGCATCGTGCAGGGCTTTGTCATACTCGCTGATGATCGCCTCTGGGATGCCCGCATCGCCGCCGCCAAAGAGGCCGAGCACAGGGCACTCGGTCTGGGGAGCGCGCTCGATGGGCGAAGGCGCGCCTGCGCGTCGCGCACCGGGGTAGCCATAGAAGCCGATGACTCCAGAGAGCCCGTGGCCGGCCGATGCTTGCAAGAATGAGTTGTTGCCGCCGAAGCAGAAGCCCACGGTGAAGACCGCGCGAGGCTGGGTCCCGCCGGGTCGCCGAAGATAGGCGACGGCGGCAGCGACATCGCTGCGAATGTTTTCCGGCGTGGTCTGCGCCACATGAGACATGTAGTCCCAGTCGGGATCGTCGCGACCTGACAGGCCAGCCGTGCGCCCGAAATAGTCAATGGCGATGCTCTCGACGCCAGCATGGGCGAACTGCTCGGCTAGCTCACGATAGAACCGGAAGAGGCCGCGCACATCCGGCAGGATGACGATGGCGGGCCCACCCGGCCCCGCGTCGCGATGGCCCGCGTGCGCCTCAAACCTGGTGCCGTCTTGCGAGGTCAAGGTGAGAGATTCCTGGCTCGCGGCCCCTAATGGAACCGGAGGGGACGGTGGCTCGGCCTGCACATCAAAACACATGGTCTCGCTCCCTTTCCGGGTCTGGCATTCATCGGCCGTTGCGAGACACTATAACACGCCAGACGAGCCGCGCCCGATGCGCTATACTCCCAGCGGGCGAGCCGTGCGGGCAATGAAGAAGGAGCATCACCGTGCGTGTCATGATATTCGTGGATATGGAGGGCATGGCCGGGGTCGAGGTGTGGGATCAGGTGAGCGCTGGCAAGCCACAGTATGAAGAGACGCGCCGCCTGATGACGGGCGAGGTGAACGCCGCCGTCCGGGGAGCCAAGGCCGCCGGCGCGACAGACATCATCGTGGTGGATTGCCATGGTGCGGGTGGCTCCTTCTCATTCAAGAGCCTGCTCACCGAGCACCTGGAGGGTGGCGCGACCTATGTGCTGGGGCACACATGGTGCCGCTATGTCGAGCCGCTCAAAGAAGGGTGCGACGCGGCGCTGCTGGTGGGCGCACACGCGATGGCCGGCACGCCAGACGGCATCCTCTGCCACACGGTGAGCAGCGAGGCCTGGCACAACGCCTGGATCAACGACCAGCTCGTCGGCGAGAGCGGGATCGAGGCGGCCATCTGTGGCGTGTGGAATGTTCCCGTGGTCTTCGTTTCGGGCGACGAGGCGACCTGCCGCGAGGTGACCGAGCTGCTGGGCGCGAAGGTGGTCACCGCGCC
>DASWAC010000115.1:0-3766 GCA_036391335.1 Ktedonobacterales bacterium | reverse complement strand
TGATAGCGTACACGGGCGCCACACGGCATGTCAAACTCTCGTCCCGACGCGCCGGAATGCGTTACACTCCTCGCATGCATTCTCCCGCAACGAAAGGATGACCTCGCCATGACCACTCCCATGCCCGACCTCACTGCCCAGCTCGACGCCGCCATCGCGCGAGCACTGCCCCAGACGCTCGCCGATCTGCGCGATCTAGTGGCCATTCCCAGTGTCTCGGCCAAGGGGCAGCACATGGAGGAAGCCGCAGCCCACGTGAGCGCTCTGCTGGCCGCTGAGGGCTTCCACACGCGGATCATGCCCACCAAGGGCTTTCCGGTCGTCTTTGCCGAGGCGGCAGGCGCGAGCGAGCGAGCCATCTTGCTCTATAACCACTATGATGTGCAGCCCGAAGACCCCATCGAGCTGTGGACCACACCACCCTTCGAGGCGACCGAGCGCGAGGGCCGCATCTATGGCCGTGGCGTCTCAGACGACAAGGGGCAGCTCATCTCGCGCATCGCGGCGCTGCGTGCGGTGCGCGAAGTGTTGGGCCACCTGCCATGCCGGGTGAAGGTAATGGTCGAGGGCGAAGAGGAGATCGGCAGTCCGAATGTCGAGCGCTTCGTCGAGGAGCATCGCGACCTGCTGGCCGCCGATGGCTGCGTGTGGGAGTTCGGCGGAGTGGACCACGAGGGGCGCCCGGTCATCTATCTGGGCCTGCGCGGGCTGCTCTATGTCGAGCTGCGGGTGCGCACCCTCAAGCAAGACGCCCACTCCGGCAACGCGCACAACATCCCCAATGCCGCGTGGCGCTTGCTGCGCGCCCTGGCCACCATCAAGGATGAGCACGAGCATGTCCTCATCCCCGGCTTTTATGATGCCCTCCAGCCACCCACCGAGGTGGAGCGCAAGCTGCTGGAAGAGCTTCCCTCCGAGGAGGAGACCACCAGGCAGAATTTCGGCGTGCGCGAGTTCGTGGGCGGGCACACCGGGATGGCGTATAAAGAGGCGGTGTATAGCCCCACGGCCAATATCGCGGGCATCGGCGCGGGCTGGCAGGGTCCCGGCTCGAAGACGGTGATCCCCGCTGAGGCGATGGCCAAGATGGATTTCCGCCTGTTGCCCAATCAGGATCCCGACGCGATCTTCGAGAGCCTGCGCACGCATCTCGACGCGCACGGCTTCTCAGATGTCGAGCTCACGAAGCTGAGCGCCGAGCGCGCGGGCGTCACCCCGCCGGATGATCCATTCGTGCGGCTCACAGCGCGGCTGGCCGCCGAGACCTTCGGAAAGCCCGCGATCATTGACCCCATGGTGGGTGGCACGGGGCCCGTTTGGCCCTTCCGCCACTTCCTGCGCACGCCAGTGGTGACGATCGGCGCGGGCGATCCACTGACCAAGGCGCACGCCCCCGACGAGAGCATCGCCGTCGAGCTGATCGAGCTGGCCACACGGCATATGGCACGCCTGCTGGTCGCCTACGCCGCCGGCGAGGGATAGCGCCTCCGGGGTCCCCTTATGAGGGCGCGAAACAGCCCTCACCCTGTCGCTGCCATGCTCTCACAGGAGCCAGGGTGAGGGTTTGCCGGCGCTCTCATAAGATTCCCCCTGCTTGTTGACGGAAGCTCGCTTTCCTCCAATACTCCTTCTCAACGACATCATAGGTCATGTCAGGATGGAGTGCAGGCTGGCACGTCAGAGCACCCAGCAGCAAAAAAGGACGATCTGGTAGCTCTTTGCTGAATAGCAAGCTGGCGCAGGCGCGTCAGCTCTAGCGAAAGGGGTCAGGTCAAGCATGGCATCGCAACCCGCCGGCGGCAAATCCACTCGGAGGTGGCCGCTGCTCCTGCTCATCATTCCATTCATCGCGACGCTCTATCTGCCGTTCTACAACACGACAGAGCCCAGCGTGCTCGGCATGCCGTTCTTCTACTTCTATCTCTTGCTCTGGGTTCCCATCAGCGCGCTGCTCACGGGATTCGTGTACTTCCTGACGAAGTAGCGGATGTGATGGGCTGCCTGTGGCCCGCGAGGTGCACAGGACGATCTCGCTCGACGTTGCCGCCTGACGATGCGCGGCAACCGATGATATGTGCGTGCCTATCACTGTGGAGGGTGACGCCATGCAACCAGCTATCAACGTCGTATCCCTGGCCATTTTCCTGGTGCTGTTCTTTCTTGTCACCGTCGTCGGCTTCCTCGCCGCACGGTGGCGCAGAGCGGACCTGAATCATCTGAACGAGTGGGGCCTGGGAGGCCGCACCTTCGGCACCGTCGTCACCTGGTTCCTGCTGGGCGGCGACCTCTACACCGCCTACACCTTCGTGGCAGTGCCGGGACTGGTGTTTCTGCAGGGGGCGCCGGGCTTTTTCGCAGTGCCTTATACCATCATCGCCTATCCCATCGTCTTCATCGTGTTCCCGCGCCTGTGGGCGGTGGCGAAGAAGCACGGCTATATCACGTCGGCAGACTTCGTGGCAGGCCGCTTCCAGAGCAGAGGCTTAGCGCTTGCCGTCGCGCTCACCGGCATCCTCGCGACCATGCCCTATATCGCTCTGCAGCTGGTGGGAATCCAGGTCGTGCTCACCGCGCTCGGCCTACAAGGCAAGGGCGTGCTGGCGGACCTGCCGCTGATCATCGCCTTCGTGGTGCTGGCCGCCTATACCTACACCAGCGGTCTACGCGCGCCGGCGCTGATTGCGCTCATCAAAGATCTGCTGATCTATCTCGTCGTGATCGTCATCATCATCGCCATCCCCCTCAACCTGGGCGGCTTAGACGCGGTCTTTAAACTGGCCCATCAACATGCCCCCAAGGTGGCGATGACCATTGGCGCGGCCGGCACGAACCAATTCTGGACTCTGGCTCTGGGCTCAGCGCTGGCGCTCTTCCTCTATCCCCATGCCATCACCGGCGTGCTGAGCTCGAAAGATGGCCGCGTCGTGAAGCGCAACGCCGCGTTCCTCACGGCCTATTCGCTGATGCTCGGCTTGCTGGCGCTCGCGGGCTTCATGGGGTTGGCAGCGGGGATCACGGTGAAGCCGAGCGTGGCGGGCATCGCCGCCAATGGCAGCTCCTACGCGGTGCAATCGAGCAACTATATGATGCCCGCGCTCATCTTGCAGCAGTTCCCCACCTGGTTCCAGGGTGTCGCCTTCGCGGCCATCGTCATTGGCGCACTGGTTCCCGCGGCCATCATGTCCATCGCCGCGGCGAATCTCTTCACGCGCAATGTCTACACGGCCTACTTCAGGAGTAACGCCACTCCCGCGGATGAGGCGCGCGTCGCCAGGATCGTCTCGCTGGTGGTGAAGCTGGGCGCGCTGGTGTTCATCATCTTCATCCCCACTGCCAACGCGATCAACTTCCAGCTGCTCGGCGGCGTGTGGATCTTGCAGACACTGCCACCGGTCGTCATTGGCCTTTACACCCGCTTCCTCCATCGCTGGGCACTGCTGGTGGGCTGGGCGGTCGGCATGGTCGCGGGCACCTGGATGGTCATCTCCGCCTCGTCCGGCTCGAAGAGCCTGATCTCAGCGTTCACCATTCGCAACGGCGACGGCTCGCCGCTGCTGCTCTTCGGGAAGTATCCGGCCACGTTCTATGCCGGCCTGATCGCCGTGATACTCAATCGTGGGGTCGCGGTGGTGCTCAGTCTTGTCTTGAACGCTGTGCGTGTGCCTAACGGGAGAGACGCCACCGCGAGCGATGACTACATGCACGACGTGGTCAGCGGGCCCGAAGTCGCCCTGACTGGCGACTAGCGCCGGCGGACGCAGGCACG
>DASWAC010000114.1:0-1808 GCA_036391335.1 Ktedonobacterales bacterium | reverse complement strand
GTGAAGCCGATCAGCGACATCACGCCAAACATGCCCGCCGTGGCGGCAAAGGCCGACCAGATCTGCGGCCCCGTGTAGGTCACGAAGATGGTCGAGATGAGCAAGCCAAAGATGGCGGTGAAAATCAGGTAGAGCGTCGCGCCCACGGCGAAGCTGGCGCGCTGCACGATGGGATAGAAGCCGAAGGCGACGCCGAGGTATGCCACGAAAAGCACGATCATGGTGATAGGGTTGAAGATCGCGCTGATGACGCCGTTGAACGTGTCGGTGGTCTTGCTGGCTGTGAGCATAAGACCCAGGGTATAGGCGATGCCGAAGCCGACCGCGAGGCCCAGGAAGAGCCACCAATAGACGCGACGCATGATCTCGGCCATATTGATCTGCTGCGACGGCGCGTAGGCGCCCTGGTATCCGGGACTGTAGAGGCCCATCTCACTATCTCCTGGTTGATGTAGCGATCGCGTTTCGAGGCGCTCTCGCGCCAGCAGGTGCCCGTTGCCTGTGACTGTAACACATTGCGCGCCCACGCGGCACGGCGACTCAGAACAGCTCACACCACTGGCCTACGTCTGGTTGCCCTCACCCCCTCCGCAGGAGAGGGGAAGCCACATTAGCACGCTCTCTGGCTCCTCTCCCTTGGGGAAAGGGGATAGGGTGAGGGTCTCGCGGGGCTGTGGCCAGTTGTGTTAGGCGCTCTTAATCCACCAGCCCGTCGGGAGCCTCCGCGGGGTCGGGCGCGCCAGGATCAGGCCCGTCATCGTCACTCAGCTCTTCAGTCAGCAGCTGGCGGCGATACATCGCGGCATAGAGCCCGCCCTCGGCCAGCAGACTCGCGTGGGTCCCGCGCTCGGCGATGCGCCCGGCGTCGAGCACGAGAATCTCGTCGGCATCGCGGATGGTCGAGACACGATGGGCGATGGTGATGGCGGTGCGCCCACGCATCACGTCGTGCAGTCCGCGCAGGATAGCCGCCTCGGTGTTCGTATCTACGCTGGAAAGAGCGTCATCGAGGATGAGGATGAGCGGGTCACGCGCGACGGCCCGAGCGATGCTGGCCCGCTGCTTCTGCCCGCCGGAAAGTGTCACCCCGCGCTCACCGATCACGGTCTCGATGCCCTGGGGGAAATCTTCCAGGTCTTTGGCGAGCTGTGAGACTCGCGCCGCGGTGTCCACGCGATCGCGCGCCGGAGTGGCCATGCCAAAGGCGACGTTTTCTTCCAGCGAGAGCGAGAAGAGGAAGGTCTCTTGTGGCACATAGCCCACACTGCGGCGCAGCGCATCGAGCGGAATCTCGCGCACGTCCACGCCGTCCACCAGCACCTGGCCGCCGGTCACATCGAAGAGGCGAGGAATCAGGTTCACGATGGTCGTCTTCCCAGAGCCGGTGGCCCCCACGATGGCCAGCCAGCCACCTGCTGGCACCGTGAAGCTCACCTCGCGCAGCACCTCGGGTCCGTCGCCATAGCGCAGGGTCACATCGCGGAACTCTACCTCGCCATGGGTGGGGGTGAAGCCCTCGCGGGTGAGCGCGCCGTCGGCGATGGTAGGCGCGGTGGTCAGCACCTCCTGAATGCGCGCCGAAGAGGCAGAGCCCTGCTGAAAGAGATTGATGCTCCACCCCAGGCCGATCATTGGGAAGGCAAGGGCGGTGAGGTAGGTGTTGAACTGCACGAGCTGGCCGAGCCGCAGGCTCCCATCTATCACCTCAGAGCCACCGCGCCACAGCAGAATGGCAATGGCGAGGCCGGAGACAAAGGTCATGGTTGGCCAGACGAGCGAGTTGATGCGGGCAAAGGAGATGCTGCGGC
>DASWAC010000113.1:0-6052 GCA_036391335.1 Ktedonobacterales bacterium | reverse complement strand
TCACGTGGGATGAGGATGATGGCACCACAGACCATATCCTCACGCTCCTCGTGGGCGCGAACGTGAAGCCGGGCAAGTACGGCGAGACGCTCAAGCACACCGATCTGCTCCGCACCATCGAGGCGCTCAACGGGCTGAATCTGACCCACGATGCCGCTCAGGCCACGACCATCAAGGACGTCTGGCTCTCGTGAGCGCCTGGCTCAGCCTTCGGCCTGCGGGATAATTACATTGGGGTTCGGCGCGGGATAGCCACTGCCGGGATAGCTGTTGCGAGGGTTGGGGAAGAAAGGCGCGGCAGTGACGACATGCACCGTCTTCTTGAGCTGTGCCGTCCCGTGGGCGGACTGCACTGTCACCGTCACCACATACGTGCCGGAGGCACCATAAATGTGGCTGACGCTCAGCTTGCTCGCCCGCAGGCCGTCGCCGAAGTCCCAGCTAACGGTGATCGCGTCACCGGGGCTGACGGGATCATAGGACCCGCTGGCATCCAGGACGACGGGCTTGCCCGCCACGGTCTGCCCAACATCACCCAGGGCCACCACCGGACTCCCACTCAGCGTCGCCTGCCCCAGCACATCTGGCTGGAAGAGCATCCACGCGGTGTGCATCGCGGGCAGTGCGAGCGCCAGGACCAGCGCCGGCGACTTCACCGTGTGCCCGCTGGCATAGATGTTCATCAGGGCGAGGGTGTCTTGCGGCTGGTCATAGGGATACGACCAGGCGGGCTGTGGCTGGTCTCGGTAATAATAGGTTGAGTTCCCTGAATAGGTCACGCAGGGCAGCCCTGCCTCAGTGAAGACGAGCTCATCGCTGCCACCTGTCGTGTCGTCGCGCAAGACGGCGTTGCCGAGCTGGTCATCGGTGAAGACCGGCTGTGCGGTTGCCTGCCCGCTCGCATCACGGTACGACAGCGAGCCCAGCCCCAGCGCGCGAAACTCCGCGAAGACGGCGGGATTCGCCTGGGCTAGCAGTGCCTGGAACCGAGCGTTGCTGGCGGCCTGCGCCTGCGTCATCCGCACGGGATTCGGGTAGAGGGTGTTGGCGCCCAGCGGCGACATGTTGATCTCGAACGGGATGAAGGGATAGGCCATCTTGCCCTCGAAGCGCAGTGGATAGCCAATGCCGTTTTGCTCCTCATTGAACATCGCGACGATATTCCCAATGTCGCCGTTGGCCGTCGTGTTGAGGTAGTGGTAAGAACCGAAGATGCCGGATTCCTCCGCATCGAACGCGATGAAACGCAGTGTGCGCGCGGGCCAGACGTGCGCCTGCCGCCACGATTCCCCCAGCGCCTTGGCCACACCCAGGGCGATGGCGCAGCCGCTGGCGTCATCGAAGGCCGACTGGGTGGACCACGCCTCGGCATCGTAGTGGCACGCGATTACGACCACCTGCTCCGGGTGGATCACGCCGGGAACACTGACCTCGACGTTGACGGCGGGCGTCTGGGCGGGCCGCCCGCGCCAGCCGGTGAAGCTGAAGGAATCCATCGTCGTGCGTGGGCCGAAGCCGTCCAGGCTGTGCGTCAGCTCTTGCGCCCAATAGGCGGCGAATTCATCATGGCCGTTCTGTGATGGCGGCAGCCCGGTGTCGAAGCCGGCCTCGCGGTGCAGGAAACGGCCCGACATGCTGGCCAGCTGATCATAGATGTAGGTGGGATCCACCAGCGGGGCATGGGATGCCGGCGTCGCAGTGGGGGTGACCGAATGTGTCACGTCGGTGATCCTCGCCTGCGAGGAGCAGGCGCTGGCGCCTAGCACGACCACCATGGCCAGCGCGAGGGCCGCTCGCGAGGTCATCCGCCGCACGACGCCAGGGGTGGGCCACACCGTCGCCATGATCATCTCTCCACGCGCTCACGCGCTTCATGCTGGCTCTCTGCCAACTCTCGCCATAATATACACCGCACGCCAGGGTGCCTGGACACTGCCACACGTGTTATCGTCACGAGGTCAGCTTTTCCCTTCCATCCGTCGCTGTGCTCAGCCGAGCCATATGATACACTCAGGATGCGGACGCATCGCGTGGCGGCCCGCCTTCACTCCCCCGATGGAGCCCCCATGACCCCTGCGCCTCGCCCGCCGGCTCACCAGGATGCCGCGACCCATGCGGCAAGCGCGGCGCTGGAAGAGGCGCGCACGCGGCGGCTCTCAGGTCTCGCCTATCTGCCGGTGGCCGGCTTCGTGCTGCTGGTGACAGAGCGATCGAGGTGGCGAGTGCGCTTCCACGCGGCGCAAGCCAGCACGCTCTATCTGCTGTGGACCCTCATCGCCGTCAGCCAGCCGGTGCTCACCTACGCGCTCGCCAAGCTCATGAGCCACAGCACCAGCCAGGGAGCCATCTCAGCCGTGAATGGCGCCCAGGCGATGACCGGCTGCATCTCTGGGCTGCTCTACCTCAGCATCATCGTGACGCTGGCGTTGGGGGCCACTCTGGCCACACGCGGCCACGCTTTCAGAATTCCCGGCGTCGCCTGGCTGGCGCGCCGCATGGTGAGTCTCGTGCCAGTGGCGAAGGGCTAGCCCTCGCTGGGCGGGAGCGGGCGTGTGCCGCTGGTGGCCGGCCCATCGGTGGCAACGCCGCGCAGCGTGGACGGCCGGGACTCGCTGCGGCGCTCGGCATTGACATCCTCGGTGAGCGCCTGGAAGAAGCGACGCACCCGCTTCCATCGAGGAGGATAGCTCTCGGCGAGGAAGCGCTCGGCGCCGGTCCTCCCAACGGCCGTCACAGCATAGGGCTGCCCATCGAAGGTATAGCGGATAAGCGTGACCGGCACACTCGCCACCGTGGCCCGCTCATCCACGATGCGACGCTCACCGCCAGAGATCTGTTGCGGCGCCGCGGGAGTCGGGCGCGTCTGATGATGGTGGCGCAGAGCTTCCCATACCTCGGCGCTGACACCAGCCGGAGCCTCACCGCCAAGCGCGGAGACTGGTCCTGACCACACCTCATCACCGGCAGCGCGGCGCAGCAGCCAGAGAGGCAGCGACTTGAGCAGCTCCTCATTCCCCGGCGCGACCATTTCCCACGATGATGCGCTATCAAAGTGGCGCGCTACCTCGCTCAGCTGGGCAACTTTTCCCGCGCCCTTGCAGACGGCGCAGGTGACTTCACGCTCTCCAGCGCAGGTCTCACAGATGACGAAGCCGGCCCCGCAGTCGCAGGGCACGGTGCCATCCGCACAGGTGGGGCACGGCACGGGCTTTGTGGAGGTCGGATCCAGGTTGGCCCAGGAGGCAGCCGGTGGGAGTGGAATGCCGTATTCGGTGCGCAAGCGCTCGCCAAGCTGTGTCGCACGCGCAGCGGCCTCAGTGGAAAGCCCCGCCAGGTGCAGCGCGAGGTAGCCCGCCGCCAAGGGATCACCGATGCCTACCGCCGGGCCACGCAGCTCTCGCCTCCCCAGGCAGGTGGGGCAGGCGACGGTCGTGCGCCCGTGGCACTTGGGGCACTGCACGCTGCCATGGCCGTCGCAGGTCGCGCAGGCGGTCTTGCCATGGCCGCCGCAGCTCGCGCAGACCAGCGTGCGCTCCGTGCCTGGAATGCTCTCGATCCACACCTCACTGGCTGAGAGCGGAGCCGCCGGAAAGTCGCGCTCCCACAGTGAGCCCGCTGGCGCTGGCCGAGACGGGTCAGCCGGTGCGCGCGTCTCGCCACGCTCCATGAGCTCGACACGCCAGATGGTGGGTCGCGTGACCTCGCGGATGCCCATCCCATCGGGCAGATCGCGGTCAATGATCGGGTCGCGCTCGATCCACCGGCGAGCCAGTCGCCGGGCCAGCGCGTCATCCTCGGCGCTCACCTCGCTGCTCGCCGCGTCATCGGGGCGAGTCTTGCTGGCAGCGCGCTTGATGCTGGCGTTCACATGGTCGCCAAAGCCGCCAAAGCGTACTTTCAGCCGCGCCACCAGCTCACGCGCCTGGCGCTCCAGATCGGCGGGATTGGTCGGCGCGGTCGCGCCACGAGGAGCTTCGGACTCTGGAGCGCCTGTCTCGCCACCGGTGGAGTCGCCAGACGCCACCAGCTGGTCAGTATCGCCGTCCTGTATGCCGTCTGCCACAGCATGCCTCCTCGTATGCTCATGGGGTCGCGTCACTGCCCCGCCTCGTTGCGGCGCGTCGCGGATGTAGCTCATCCTTGCCATTGCAGCGCCCGGCTGCCTTATGTTGTGGTCGCGACCGTTATTATACGCACTGCGGCGCGTTGGGTGGCAACCCAGGTACCGGCTATGCGCCCTGACCCGGCTCCCCTTGCAGGTCGCGCAGCTCTTCCAGGTGCTCGGCATTCTCGCGCTCGATCTGCGCCTGCTCTTGCTGGTGAATCCACCCGAAGAAAGCGAGGCTCATGAGGAAGAAGTCTATGATGTTCCCCGGAACCGCGACGAGCGCGCCCGCGAGCTGCTGATCGAGCATCGCGCTAATGCCCCACAGGCGTGGCACGAGAGCATACACCGGATAGATTGGCTGCTGCGCAAAAAGGAGAAAGACCCCGAACGCATCGAGAGGGACGCTCTCAACCGCGAGATAGAGCACTTGCGTCATGCGGGCCAACCGCGCCTCGCGTCGCAGCGGGGTGAGCAGCGGCCACCAATCCAGCACGCCGGCGATCAGCCAGAACACGAATTGTAGGTCGTGGACCACCGCATTCGTCGCGGCTGAGTCTACCAACCTTGGAATCTGCCAGATGAGGATGATGAGGTTGAAGAATACCACCGCCGTCACCGTGAAGCGGGTGCGACTCAGCCCGCGTCGCAGCGACTCCAGCGGGATCAGTCGCGCCATCAGCTCATCGCTCACGCCAAGCATCAAGAGAGGAGCCACCACCGTGATGATGACGAAAAGCTGGGCTTCACGCGCGAAGACGAGGTAGTGGCGCCCGACGGTGTCAAGCGGCGAGAGGACGGTCAGCGCCAGCGTGAGCCACCCGGCCACGAAGGCCGCAGTGCGACGCGATCGGTGCGTCTCGCGCTCCACACGGCTGGCGGCCCACAGATAGCCGCCGAGCAGCAAGAGCAGCGCCACGATGGCAACGGGTTCGAGATTCCACGACCATGGGGACGGACTAGTCACAACGTTCACTTTTCCTGAGATTTGACAGCGTCGGTGCCTAGCGGCGAGTGCGCGTTGTGAGCGCCGCCGGCGCATTACACGGCTGTCGTGAGCAGCCCTTCCTCATAGATGCGACGGATGACATCTTCGATCTCGGGCTCCTCGAAGGTCACATCACGCAGACGATAGCGCGCGCCCAGCCACGCGACCAATTCATGGCCAGCCAGGCTATCGCGTGTGAAGGCGAGGCTCAGGCGCGGCGGCTCGACCGCGGCGACGCGCACCCCCGGCGGCAGGTCCGGCACGTCGGGCTTGCCCGTGGCATCCACAGGCAGTCGCACCAGCTCGGCGTCATCCAGCACCGCGATCAGCCGCCGCTCCCCGCCGAGCTCGTCGCGAATGGCGGTCAGCGCACCGTCGTAGAGCTTTCGCCCGTGGTCCACGATCACCATGCGCTCGCACAGCGCCTCGATATCATCCATATCGTGGGTAGTGAGCATGACGGTCAGCCCACGCTCGTGGTGCTCGGTCCGTAGGAACTCGCGAATGCGCGCCTTGGCCACCACATCGAGCCCGATGGTTGGCTCGTCGAGATAGACCAGCTTGGGCTGGTGCAACAAGGCCGCCGCCAGGTCGCCGCGCATACGCTGGCCGAGGGAAAGCTGACGCACCGGCGTGTCGAGGAAATCGCCAAGGTCGAGCGTCTCGGTCAAGTGAGCGAGGGTCGCCGCGTGCCGCTCGGCAGGAACCTGGTAGAGGTGGCGCAGCAGCCGCAGCGACTCGATCAGTGGGAGATCCCACCAGAGCTGGGTGCGCTGCCCAAAGACTACGCCCATCTGGCCCGCCAGGGCACGCCGATCGTGCTGTGGATCGAGTCCCGCGACCCGCACGCGGCCCGTGCTGGGCATGAGGATGCCAGTCAGCATCTTGATGGTCGTGCTCTTGCCCGCGCCATTCGGACCGATCAAGGCGACCATCTCGCCGCGCTCCACACGCAGGCT
>DASWAC010000112.1:0-3234 GCA_036391335.1 Ktedonobacterales bacterium | reverse complement strand
CTTAGCAATGACGCCGAGAGCTAATCCACCAGCAAGCGCAGACTATGCCGGGGTCATCCGGCAGAATAATATGAACATCAAGGACTGGTGTGAACAGTATGGCCGGCACACACGCACCCCAGAACCGCCACAACCCGAGTGAGGGAGACATGCGTCGCAAGAAGGGATATCAGCTCTACATTGTTTACACTCTCATAGCCACTCTGCTCTCAGCGCTCCTACTCATCTTCGTTGGCTGGTATCAGAAGATGAGTACACAGGATATCCTTGTCGCTGAGGGTATATGGCTATTCCTCATCTTTATTGGGACCCTGGTCGGTTTTGCGTTACTCGACACTGTGTTTCCTCGCGCACCTGAAGATTCATGAAGTGCCAGGCGGCGTCTCCACGCGGACGCAGTATTTCGTGGCAGTCGGCTTGCCCACGGCCATGCGTGTTAGCGCGACCCCGAGCTACCTGGCTGGCGACGGGCTGGGCAGCGGAAGCGAGGCCCTCGACACGAGCAGGGACTGCTCATCCTCCGTCGCCAGGTGAGGCCACTTGGGAAACGAAGGCCCATTACCCCGTGTGAATGGGGCCACCTTGTTGGCCAGATGCCGTGACACTTGGTACACTAGTCTGACAAGCATGGGCCTGCTTGGGAGACGCGACTTGTATGGATAGCAAGAAGGCAGTCAAGGTCCACAGCGGCGTGGAGCTAGCGCGGGTGTGGCAAGCGCAATCACAGAGATGGCAGCAGTGGGCGGCGCAGCTCAGCGTTTGCCTTGCGGTGATACGCACGGCTGCCGAGCGGAACGTGACGCCTGCCACGAGAGCCATGCGCAGGATGTGGCAAGTGTGGCTGGCGAGTCCCATTGGGCCGCTCCTGTTCTGGTGTGGGCAGCTCATCAGGGTGGTGGCCGCCCAGTCGGTGTGGCGCCCACACTTCGAGCTGCCGCCTGCCAATCGCGGCAGGCAGGCCTATCTGGCCAAGGCGCTCCTCGTGGTCGGTGTGATCATCTTCGCGAGCTACTTCACTGCCTATCTCTTTGCCCAGCAGGACGCCTTCCAGACCCATGCGGAAGACATGGGCATCATGATGCAGGCGCTGTGGACCACTACCCATGGCGCGATCCTCCACCAGACGATCTGCAATCCGATCAGCGATGCAAACTGCCTGGGCGACACCTCACGGCTGGCGATTCATGTCGAGCCGATCATGCTGCCTCTCGCGCTCATCTATGCGCTGGCGCCCTCCGCGAAGACGCTCCAGCTGGTCCAGGTGGTGGTCGTGGCAGCCGGAGCCTTCCCCGCCTATGGGCTGGCCAGCCGACGCCTCCAGAGCGTATGGGCCGGCCTAGCGTTCGCGGCGCTCTATCTGCTCAACCCCGCCCTCGATGCGGCGGTCTCCTTCGACTTTCACGCCGTCACCCTCTCAGCGGCCTTCTTGATGTTCGCGTTCTACTACATGGCGACCAAGAATACTCACGGGCTCGTGATCGCCAGTGTGCTGGCCATGTCCACCAAAGAGGAAGTCGCGCTCATCATCGGCATCCTTGGCCTCTGGATCTTCCTCTGGCAGCGGCGACACAAGCTGGGGGCTGGCATGATGCTCATGGCAGTGGCATGGCTGGCCCTGGCCATCGTGCTCATGAAGCTCAACAGCCCCATCGGCCAGACTCCGCTGGCGGGCCGCTATGCTGAATTTGGCAGCTCACCAGGCGCCATCGCCATCTATGTGCTCAGGCATCCTCTCACGGTGCTCCATGACTATGTGCTGACTCCCGACCGGCTTCACTATCTCGACTCGCTGAGCTATCCCCTCGGCTATGCGCCGGTGCTGAGTCCGCTCACCGTGCTGCTCGGCGGCCCTGCGCTGCTCATCAACATGCTGAGCAGTAAGCCGGAGATGTACTCAGGGGCGTACCAATACAATGCGGAGCTCACCCCCGTCCTCGTCTTCGGGGCGATCGAGGGAATCGCCATGGCGCTGGGGATCATCCACGCGATGTGGCGTCCCCTGACGCGCTGGCTGCGCGCCCATCCGCATGCGCTCCCATCGGGCCAGACGGCGCTGCTTCTCACAATGGGCCGCCAGGTGCTGCTGGCGGTGCCGATCATCCTGCTACTGATGAACACCGGCACACGGCAGTCGCACGATGGCACTCTTCCCTTCTCGGAGAAGTTTACCTGGCCGGCGGTGACCGCGCACTCACACCTGGGCGACTCGCTCAGCTCGCTCATCCCGGCCAGCGCGAGCGTCTCGGCACAGGCCGACCTCGTGCCGCATGTGAGCAACCGCCACGATATCTACCAGTATCCCGATATGGCGCACACCGCCGACTTTGTCATGGTCGACGTGACCGGCTATCGCTATCCACAGGATCTGACACCCAATCTCTACTGCGCGAGCATCGAAGATATGCTCGATGACTCGATCTATGGGGTCATCCTGGCCCAAGATGGCTACCTCATCTTCGCGCGCAACGTCGCCGCGCCCATCCCCGCCAATAGTCAAGAGGTGCGCGATGCGCTGCAGCTTGCCTGTGAATGAGCGCGGAGTGCGTGGGCAGTGGAACGGGAGAGGTGACGAGTGACTATGCGCGCGCCCGCCCCTCGGGCAGACTATGGGCTGGATGCGCCCGGCTTCGTGCGTGGCTGCCTGCTCATCGGCGCGGTGGCGCTGGCGGCCGGGCTAGTGGTGGCCACGGTGGCGAGCGCCGGGGGCAACACCACAGATGGCCTGGCCGTCCTCAGCTTCGCGGTAGCCCGCGCGGCGGTGTGGCTCGGCGCGGTTTCGGTCATCAGCGGGCTGGCCATGCTCTGGAGCAGCCGCTATGGCAAGCCGCGAGCGCGCGACCGCCTGCTCGACACGCTGGGTCTGGGAGGCGATGAGACCGTGCTCGATATCGGCTGCGGTCGTGGCCTGCTGCTCATCGGCGCGGCAAAGCGCTTGCCTAGGGGCAAGGCTATCGGCGTTGATGTATGGTCTGGGCGCGACCAGAGCGCGAACACGCCTGAGGCGACGCTCACCAACGCCCGCGTGGAAGGTGTCGCTGACCGTGTCAGTGTGCTCACCGGCGACATGCGCGCGCTGCCACTGGTGGACGCGAGTGTGGATTGCGTTGTATCGAGTCTCGCCATCCATAATCTGCACGGGCGCGACGACCGGCGCCGGGCGATCAAGGAGCTCGTTCGCGTGCTGCGACCCGGCGGGCGCATCGCGCTGCTGGATATCGCCAACACGGCTGAATA
>DASWAC010000111.1:0-3741 GCA_036391335.1 Ktedonobacterales bacterium | reverse complement strand
GCACCCACCGCATAGCGGATGTCGAGGCCGAAGCCGACCGTGAGGATGGGCACGATGAGGATGCCCCCGCCGATGCCGACCAGGGAGCCGTAGAGCCCCGCGCCGCACGCAACGAGAAAGAGGAGCACGGTCTGCAGCGCGGTGATATGTGGCATCTAGGCGCCCGCCTTGCCCAGCAGGAGGCTCAGCGTGATGATGGAGAGCACGATCGCCGTGATGACCACATAGCGCCAGTCGCGCTCGCGCACATAGCCCACCAGCGAGAGCGCCACCCGCACGATCGGCGTTGCCAACAGCACCAGCAGGCCCAGCGTCAAGATGGCCACGCCGTCGCCGTGCGCCACGCCGGAGATGACCGCGGCGATCGAGTGCGGATATTCGGTGGCGGGCGGGCTATGCGCCAGCCACTCGCGACCCACCACCAGCAGGCCACCCAGCGCCACGAGCGCGCCGCTGAGCACCACGCCGGCCCGCAGCACGACGCTGATCAGGGTTTCCAGGCTGGCGTCGTGCCCAGGTGGTGTCGTTGACTCTTCCGTGCTCATCTAATGCGTCCGCAGCCACGAAGGGAGCTGATTCGCGGGATCTTCCACGGGCGGCGGCGCCTCGCCAAAGACCGGCAGGTCGTGCACCGATGGCGGATTCGGCAGTGCGCTGGGTGGGGACTCGCTCCATAGGCCGTCGAATGAGGGTGGCCCGGCCGTCGCGTCGGGCGCTTCACGCCCGTTGGCCCCCGGCAGACCGGCAAGGCGCAGGGTGGCTAGCTCGACCAACACCTGATCGAGCGCCGTCCCGGTGTAGTTCGGCGGGGTATATTGGCGGCCATTGCGCACCGCGCGCAGGGCGGCAGCTAGCTCAGCCGCGCCTTGATCCACGCGGGCGCGCGCATGCTGCTCACGCGCCTGCCGGCGCATCTGATCGAAGAGGGCGTTCAGGCTGGCCGAGAGCGGCGCGAGATCGCTGTCGGACGCGTGTGGCCGCACGTCGAAGTTCCCCCGTCCAAACGCGGCCACCGCCTGCTGCATCTGCGCGATGCCCTCACGCAGGCGATGCCGCTGCGACTCGATGAGGTAGCTCTGCTCGTTCACCTGGCGATAGATCGTGCCGAGCTCGTCCGCTTGCGTGGCCAGCGAGAGCGCGCGCCGCACGGAGTCCGCTGCCAGCGCCGCGGCGACGGCAGTGAGCGCCTGGATAACGATCGGGACCGCGATAACGTCGTAAAATGAGCCCTTCACCGGCGGGGGATTCCCATTCCAAAAGATCTGCAGGTTATGGGTGCGTGGCATCGTCAGCAGCGTGACCACGGTAAACGTCGCGGTGGTGAGGCCCGTCAGCAGCGTCGCGCGCCGCCCGATGAGCACACCTGCCAGCAGGATGGGAAGGACGAAGAGGTCATAGAGCCGCAGGTCGGCCAGGTCGAGTCCGCCGTGGTCGAACGCCTTACTGAGCATTTCCCAGCCTACCGCGATAGCCAGGCCGAGAACCAGCATGATGCCAGCGGTGCGGGTGTGGTCTGTTCGGTTCACGACCCAGGCGACGAGGGCAAAGGCAAAAGCGATCGAGCAGGCCACCACGGTCGCGCGGTCGAGGGTGGGGAAGAGCCCGCTGGGCAACAACACGAGCGCGGGAATGGCCACGCCAATCGAGATGATGTTGAGCAGCCACCGCTGGCGAGCGGTGTCGTAGCCCCGCACCACCCGCTGTGGACTGAGAATGGCTGCCGGTGGCTCGCCGGGAGCTCTCGTCACCTGGGACAATCGTTGTGGCGCCTGCATGTTCATTCGCTCACCCCCAGTGCGGCGGCCCGCCCATCCGCCTATCGGCACTCTCGCACATCGCTTCTCCATACTAGCATAGGGATGGGTCGCCGTCAGGCTCGCGTAGGCCACGCTTGACCCATGCGCCCGGCCAGTTCTACAATGGCGCACAGTGTCGCACGTCCCTCCCTTTCCACCTTTCGCGAGCGCGAGGCCACATGCCACGAAAATCACTGCTCGAGCCGCTGCTGCTCGCCATCGATTGCTCGAATACGGGCATCAAGTTCGGCCTCTATCCCCTCACCGGCGAGCACAGGCAGGTCCTGCGCGCTCGGTGGCGCATCTCGACGGCCCGCGAGCGCACCGCCGATGAATATGCCGCGCTGCTGATGACTCTCACCTCGCAAGCGCGACTGAGCGCCGAGGCCATCGAGGGCGTGATCATCGCCAGCGTGGTGCCTCAGCTGACCCCCGTCTTCGCCGAGATCGCCCGGCAGAATCTGACCCGCGAGGCCATCATCGTGAGCGACCAGCTCGACCTTGGCGTGCGCCTGCTGGTGGATAATCCGTGGGAGACTGGCCCCGATCGCATCATCAGCACGCTCGCCGCCCACCATCTCTACGGCGGCCCAGCCATTGTCATCCAGTTTGGCACGGCCACCAGCTTCGACTGCGTCTCGGCGGACGGTGATTTCCTCGGTGGGGCGATCGCCCCTGGCATGGGCATCTCCGCCGAAGCGCTGGCGCGTGCCGCGTCGCGCCTCTTCCAGGTGGAGCTTGCGACCCCGCCATCGGCGCTAGGCAAGAACACGATTCACGCCATGCAATCTGGCATCGTGCTGGGGCATGTGGGGATGGTCGAGGGATTGGTGACACGGCTGCGCGCGGAGCTGCCGGGCCCTGAGGCAAAGGTCATCGCCCATGGCGGGCTCGCGCATGTCGTCGCGAAGGCCACCGACGTGATCTCCGTCGTCGATAGCAACCTCATCCTCAACGGACTCCGTCTCGCCTATGACATGGTGCAGGCGCGCAGTGGAGCGAATCACGCGGCCACGCCCGCCGGACGCTAGCGGCCAGAGGCCGTGCCCTATAATGCGCTTGGGGGCCTGATGGAGCGCGCGGACACCGCACAGCGCGGCCTGAGCCGTGAGCATCAGCCGGCCAAGATGCTCTCTCATCACCTCTCGGAAGGATGTACCTCCCCATGCCACAGATAGCGCCCCCCACCCAGCCCACTGTCGAGCTCATGCCGTTCGTGCCGGGCACAACGCTGCGCCTGCGGGTGCCACTCGATGCGCAGAACTCACCCGATGGCGCCCAGGTCGCCTTCATCCTCAATGAGGTCGTGCCTGAGCGGAAGAAGGCCCGAGCACGCCTGTGGACGGTGCAGGTCGCGACGGGCGAGTCCGCGCCGCTCTGCCCAGCCTCGGCTGGTGACGACGCCTGCCCGCGCTGGTCGCCCGATGGGACACAGCTCGCCTTCCTCTCATCGCGCGATGACGACAAAGCGGAAAAGCAGCTCTACCTCGCCGCCATGCGCGGCGCTGGCCAGGCCGAGGTGAGCCGTGTCTGCGCGATGCCCAATGGCGCGCTGCTCGTCGCCTGGGCGCCGGATGGGAAGCGGCTGGCCTTCCTCTCACTGGAGGGCCCCGAGCCGTCTGGCGACCCCATCATGCCGGCCCCAGGGCGCCACCGCCGCTTGTGGACGGTGCGTCCCGGCAGCGACAGCCCCGAGCCGGTGACACCGAGCAATGTGACGGTGTGGGAATTCGCGTGGTCGCCAAAGAGCGATCAGCTGGCCGTCTTCTTCAGCGCAGGGCCAGATGAGACCGACTATTATCGCGGGCAGATCGGCGTGGTCAGCGCCACCGGCGGCGCCATCACGCAGCGGACACGTCTCGACCGGCAGGCCGCTGCGCTCACCTGGTCGCCTGACGGCAGCCGCATTGCTTATGTCTCAGGCGAGTGGAGCGATCGCGGGCTG
>DASWAC010000110.1:0-4182 GCA_036391335.1 Ktedonobacterales bacterium | reverse complement strand
CGCTGGCCTGCGCTGGATGCATCAACAAGGTGCGGAGCAGGCTGCGCTGGTCACCATGAGCGCTAATGCGCCAGCGCAGCGCCTCTACAGCGGCATGGGGTTCCGTGAGATGGCGAAGGAAACGGTCTATCTCTTCAACGTCTAATCACCGTCAACCTGATACCCTCAGACTTGGCGTGAATAGTCTCACCCTGGGGCGTATGCATCTCACCAACTCCACCAACTCAAGGAGGTCTCATGCGGAAGGTCGCCCTGGTCCTGCACTCTGTCTCGCGGGTGCTCGCCGTCTGTGCCTGCATTGCGGGGCTAGGCGGAGGGTTCTTATTGGTCTTGCTCGCGGGTTTCGTCTGCTTTGACTCCTGCCCCAGCCCAGAGGGCCTTCCCTCGGGATTAGCCCTCCTCTCAGTGTGGCTGATGATACCCTGCGTCGCGCTTGAGGTGCTGGCGCTAGCGGCCTTTGTGCCCTATGGCGTCACTACCGGGCAAGCGCGCCGCGCCGTCAGGCAGGCGGGAATCCTCCTGGGTGGCGGCCTGGTCGGTGTTGCTGCGCTTGGCGCACTCATACTGCTAGGTCAGGCCACCTCGTGGGGCAACTTCGGAAATGGGGCATTGGAGTCCTGGGCGAGGTTTTGGGGAGTGGTCCTTATGGTCGTCGCAGGCGCCTGGGCGGGGGTCCTTGCCTACTTGGAATGGGGCCGCTGAGTGATCGAGTCCGCCGCATGTGCGGCTCACCGGATGGCAGATGGCGAGCGCCGGACCGCCATTTGACACGCTCGGCCTACGTGGCATACACTCCCCAGACAACGCATCACACAGACCCATGACGGGGATGAAGCGCGCGCGGCGCCTCAGCGAGCCGGGACCTTGGTGAAAGCCCGGCGGCGAATCGCGTGTGTGGGCCACCCCAGAGGCCTCGCGGCCGCCCGCCGTTATCCGGGACGCCCATCGCCACTCTGGCCGTGGGTTGCGAGTGGGGGCCGCGCATGGTCCCAACTGAGGTGGTACCGCGAGCCTGTCAGCCCGCCCTCACGCGAGGGTGGGTTTTTTGTTGTGTGTGAGGCGAAAGGAGGATCCCATGATGACCGGAGACGAGCTCCGCGCGCACTTTCTGCGCCATTTCGAAGCGCGCGGGCACACACTCATCCCATCTGCGCCACTGGTGCCCGAGAATGACCCGACGGTGCTCTTCACCACGGCGGGCATGCACCCTCTGGTGCCCTTCTTGCTGGGCGAGGCGCATCCCAAGGGGCGCCGCCTCACCAACGCGCAGAAGTGCCTGCGCACCGATGACATTGATGAGGTCGGCGATAGCAGCCACAACACCTTTTTCGAGATGCTCGGCTTTTGGTCGCTCGGCGACTATTGGAAGGACGACTCGCTGCGCTGGACCCTCGACTGGCTCACCGAGGCGCTTGGCCTCGACCACGCACGCCTCTGGGTCACTGTCTTCGCGGGCGATCAGCAGGTTCCTGGCGATGAGGAGGCGGCGCAGGTGTGGCACGACCTCGGCGTGCCTGAGGAGCGCATCGTGCGGTTGGGACGCGCGGACAACTGGTGGGGTCCGGTTGGCGAGACGGGGCCGTGTGGGCCTGACTCCGAGCTCTTCTACGACACACTTCGCGAGCCCTGCGGGCCCGACTGCCGTCCTGGCTGCGACTGCGGCAAATTCGTCGAGATCGGGAATAATGTCTTCCTGCAGTTCAATCGGACGGCTGAGGGCACGTATGTCCCGCTGACACAGCGCAATGTTGACGTGGGCCTGGGTCTGGAGCGCCTCACCGCGATGCACCAGGGCGTGCCGGATAGCTACAGCACAGACCTCTTCGCGCCCCTCATGAGCCACATCGCCAGCATCGAGGGCCAGCCACCGAGTGACCCCGAGCGCCACACCCGGCTGCGTCGCATCGTGGCGGACCACGCGCGCGCGGCGACCTTCCTCATCGCGGATGGGGTCACCCCGGCGAATACCGAGCGGGGCTACATCTGCCGGCGACTGGTGCGGCGGGCGGTACGCGCCGGGCACGAGCTGGGTATCACGGGCAGCTTCACGGCAGGGCTGGCACAGGTGGTCGTCGAGCGCTATGGCACGGTCTATCCCGAGCTGGTGCGCGAGCGTGAGGGCATCCTGACGGCGCTCACCCGCGAGGAAGAGCGCTTCCGGCGGACGCTGGCGCGTGGTCTGCGCGAGTTTGCCCGCGTCGTCGAAGGGCTGCGCCGCAACGGCGAGACGGCCCTCTCAGGCGAGCAGATCTTCCACCTCTTCGACACCAACGGCTTCCCGCCGGAGCTGAGCGCCGAGCTAGCGGCGGAGCAGGGGCTGACTGCCGATCTGCCCGGCTTTCGCGAGCGCTTCCACGCCCATCAGGAGCTCTCGCGGCAGGCAAACCAGCACAAGTTCGCGGGTGGACTGGCGGATCACAGTGAGCGGGTCACTCGACTGCACACGGCGACGCACCTGTTACAGCAGGCGCTGCGTGACGTGCTGGGTAACCATGTGCATCAGATGGGGAGCAATATCACCGCCGAGCGGCTTCGCTTCGACTTCTCGCATGAGACGCGCCTCACGCCAGATGAGATCGCGCGAATCGAGGCGCGGGTGAATGAGCAGATCGCACGCGACCTGCGGGTGAGCGTGGCCACCATGCCACTGCGCGAGGCGCTCGACAGCGGCGCGCTGGCCTTCTTTGGCGAGCGCTATGGCGACATGGTGAAGGTCTATAGCATCGGCGACTACTCGCGCGAGGTCTGCGGCGGCCCGCATGTGGCGCATACGGGTGGGGTGGGTCGCTTCCATATCTTGAAGGCGGAAAGCATCGGCCACGGCACCCAGCGTATCCGCGCCGAGCTGGTGGACCAGCCCGAGAAGGCGACCGCTTGACCGGAGGCGGCGCGGCCCGTATGCTCTCATTCGGCACACACGATGCGGAGGGAGAGCGCAGAGCATGGCCGATGATCCACAGGGCACGATTGCGCTGGTTGGCGCGGGCGAATATCTCCCTGAGATGGAGCCTGTTGACCGGCTGCTGCTGGACCGCGTGAGCGGCTCCTTGCGGGTGGTCGTGCTGCCGACAGCGGCCGCGCCCGACGGGAAGCCGGTGGCTGAGCGCTGGGCACGCATGGGCGTGGAGCACTTCACTCGCCTGGGTGTCTATGTCGAGCCGGTGATGCTGCTGACCCGCGCCGATGCACAGTCCGCCGAGTTGGCCGGCCAGATTGGCGCCGCCTCATTCGTCTATCTCTCTGGCGGGAAGCCGGGGTATCTCGTGGCCACGCTGCGTGGCACCCCCTGCTGGGAGTCCATCCGGCAGGTCTATCGGCGTGGCGGGGTGGTCGCGGGCTGCTCCGCCGGGGCGATGGCGCTGGCTAGTGTGCTCCCCGGCCTACGCGCGAGGCCCGCGCTGGGGCTCACCGGCACCCTATGCGTTATTCCCCACGCCAACGAGATCCCCCGCTGGATGCCCCGTGCCCTGGGGCTGGCGCGTCGCAAGGCGCCTATCGCGGCGGTGGATGGGATGACGGCGCTGATGGGCACGCCGAGCGGCTGGGTGGTGGCCGGCAGTGGACGGGTGACCCTGCTCAGTGGAGGCCGCGCCACGCGCTATGTGGCGGGGCAAGCAGTGCCCCTGCCAATCGCATCGCCGCGTGTGGGGGTGGGGAGCTAGATGGATTCGAGGCTGACGCCTCCCAGGAACCCCAAGCATCCAGCACGATTTCGCATGACACCCCAGCCGCCTAGTCCCACTTGAACGCAGACATGGTGCGCGAGCGACAAGATACGCAGCGGCCTCCAGACGTGGCGTGAGCCGCCAGCCCGGAGCAGCCCCAGTGCTCGCGTGGCCCCTCACGACCGGAGGCTTATGCGGCGCGGCGAGCCTTGCCACCATGACGTGTGAGGTTGATGCTGGCGTAGAGCGCGATCACGCTGGCGACGAGGGCGAGCCAGATGTCGAGCTGGCTCACGACGATCGAGGTGATGTTGACCCCCTGGCCAAAGATCACGTAGGCCACGGTGAAGATCACGAAGAAGAGGCTCACCAGCGCCGGGCTGCTGGTATAGAAGCGGCGGATGAATCGCTGCAGGCGGATGAGCACCCACACCGCGACGATGGTGGCCAGCGCGACGATGAATTCGACGCCATTCTTCTGGTTGACGACAGCGCCGAAGAAGAGGAGCCCTGACGC
>DASWAC010000109.1:0-9658 GCA_036391335.1 Ktedonobacterales bacterium | reverse complement strand
GCGCACTCGCTGCATCAAATAGAGGCCCTGTGAGCCGCGGTCCAGCACGAGTGGCTCAGCCTGCCCCGTCATGTGGAACTCTTCGTAGGTGCCGATGGCGCCGTGATCCTCTTTCGCGATGCCCACCACTGGGATCTCGATTCCCAGCTCCGCGAAGACGGCTAGCGCGGCATTGAGCTGTGGTCGCCCGCCGTCCACCACGACCAGATCAGGCTGGCTGACCCAGCCGGTGGGCGCTTCCACCTCCGCCGCCTCACCGGAATCAGCATCGGCGGGGGAAGCGTCGCCACTGTTGGCGAGGCGCTCGCCGTCTTCAGCGGCTTCGTCACCATCGGCGGCGGTCTGCATGCGGCGGAAGCGACGGCGGAGGACCTCCTGGATGCTGCCAACATCATTTTGCCCCTCGACCGTCTTGATGCGGAACCGGCGGTACTCGGCTGGCACCGGCTTGCCATTTTCGAAGACGACCATCGCGCCGACCACGTTCGTACCCTGGATGTTCGAGATGTCATAGCACTCGATGCGGCGAGGTGGTGCGCTCAAATTGAAAGCAGCTTGCAGCTCTTCGAGCGCGAATGCGGTCTTTTGCGTATCCGAGAGCCATTTGATGCGCTGCTGGGCCAGCACCTCACTTGCGTTCTGGCTCACCATCTCGATCAGCCGCATGCGGTCCCCACGCTGCGGCACAGCGAGTGTGACCGCGCCAGAGCGCTTCTCGCGCAGCCACTCGCGCAGCGCGTCCGGGCTATCCGGCTCGACCGAGAGAATAATATCCGGCGGGATGAGTGGCGCCTGATCGTAGAATTGCACCAGGAAGGTGCCCATGATCTCGCCGGCGGGCGTGTCGCGCGTGCCCCGCAGCATGAAGTATTCGCGGCCCACCAGCTTGCCGCCGCGGAAAAAGAAGGCCATGGCGCACGTCTCGTCATCTTCGCTGGCGAGGGCGATCACATCCTGGTCACCCGCGTTGGTAGTCGAGATGACCTTCTGCTTCTCCAGCACCTGCTCCACGGCCTTTACACGGTCGCGCAGCGCGGCGGCGCGCTCGAACTCCAGGTTCTCGGCGGCGGCATCCATCTGCGCCTGCAGCTCGCGCAGCACCTCATCGTGCTTCCCTTCGAGGAAGAGAATCGCTTGACGAATCACGTCATCATACTGCTCACGGTTGACGTAGCCGACGCAAGGCGCGCCACAGCGGTGGATGTAGAATTGGGTGCACGGCCGTGGGAGCAGCTTGGACTTCCAGGTGGCCGGCGGGTCGGCCTCCGTGCGTCGCGGTGGGGCCCAGCCAGTGGCGTCATATTTGCAGGTGCGGAAGGGGAAGAGCTTGTTCATCAGGTCGAGAGTAGCATCCACCGCGCCTGAGTTGGTGTACGGGCCAAAATAGCGATTGCCATCTCGCCGAAACGAGCGCACGCGGAAGATGCGCGGGAAGTCTTCGGTGAGCGCGACCTTGATGTAGGGATAGTTCTTGTCGTCACGCAGGCGCACATTATATTTTGGCTGATAGCGCTTGATGTACTCATTTTCAAGGATGAGCGCCTCGACCTCACTGCCCACCACGATGTACTCGATATCGGCGATCTTGGCGACCAGAGCCTGATTCTTCGGGCTGAGGTCTGCGGGGTCGGCGAAATAGGACCGCACACGCGAGTGCAGCGAGGTGGCCTTCCCGACATAGAGCACGTTGCCGTCGGCGTCTTTGTGCAGGTAGATGCCCGGCTTATGGGGTAGCGAGCGCAAGATGGCGCGAATCTTCTCAGATAGCTCAGGCACAAAGGCCTCCATGATGTGACACAAGATGAGATGTGGTCAGGGCTGGTTGACCAGCGACGCACATACAGGTATTATACGCTCATACTCATGTGGCTACGCGCCCCAGCAGCAGGGATGGGCGGCCATATTCCATCGTATTCTTAGAGGAAGCCAGTAGATCATGCCAACTCCAGCAGAGAAGCGCATCGAAGCCCGCCAGCGCGCGCGTGTGGCTCGTGCCCATCAGGCGATCGGTGATCAGCCGGTGGTGCGTCGCACCGTGACCCCTCGTCGCGGCAAAGCCCAGCCAACGGGTTTCACCGGATTTCTTCAACGCTTTCCGGTCTTGACCACACTTTTCGTGGTGGCTGTGGTCGGGCTGAGCGTCTTCTTCATGTATTCGCAGAAGATTGGCCCCTGGGCGCCCAAGCCGCACGTGCTGGGGTGTAACCTCACCACCCATGTCTGCGATAAGCCAGCGCTGACCATTGACAAGACCAAGCTCTATACGGCGACCATCAAGACGGCCAAGGGTGACATCGTCATCGCGCTCGACGCCAAGGACACGCCGATCACCGTCAACAACTTTGTCTACCTGGCGCGCCAGCACTACTTCGATGGCACCTATTTCTGGCGCGTCGAGATCCCCGGCCAGGTCAGCCAAATTGATCCCTCCGGCGGACCCTCGCCGCTCGCGCTGATCCAGGGCGGCTCGGTGACCGACACGGGGCAAGATCCCTCGACAATGCCCGGCTACGCGATTCCAGATGAGCTCGGCACCGCGTCGAAAGGCTACCAGGCAGGCGTGATCGCCATGGCGAACGCCGGCGCGAACACTGGTGCGACACAGTTCTTCATCAACACCGGCGATAACACCGGCAAGATTGGGGCGAATTACTCCGCCTTCGGCCACGTGACCTCCGGCCTGGATATCGCCGGCAAGATCAGCCCGAAGGACAAGATTATCTCGATCACCATCACCGAGAGCGTCGCACCGACCGCAACGTCCACTGCCCCCGCGCCGACGGCCACCACGAAGTAGCCGCCAGCACACGACGGTGATGCGCCTGGGCCGTTCATTGGCTCGGGCGCATCCTCTTGTATTGGACTTTTCTCAGACGGATGCCTCAGCGGCGTCAGGCGTCTCGGCGCGGTCCATACGCTCGGGCGCGTGCATGCCGATCAGCTGTAACGCGCGCGCCAAACCAATCTGCCCGGCGCGCAGCAGGTGCAGCCGAGCCAGCCGAGTCTCGCGTGGGAGGTCTAGCCCCTGCCTCAAGATGGGGCACTTCTCGTAGAAGACGTGGAACGCGTCGGACAGCTCGCTGGCGTAGCGCGTGAGGTGATGCGGCTCGTAGGTGAGCGCGACTCGCTCGACGACTTCCTCCAGCCGCAGCAGCTGCCGCATGATGCCCAGCTCGGCATCGAGCTGTGCGGGCGGGTCAGTCGCCAGCACCGCCGCATCGGCCTTCTCATATTCGGCGGCGCTATAGCCCTGCTCAGTAGCTCTTCGCAGCACACCGCTGGCGCGCGCGTGGGCATATTGCACCGAGAGACCGGGGTTCTCGTCCGTCTGCTTCAGGGCGAGGCTCATGTTGAAGTCGAGATGGCTATCGTTGGACCGCATGAGGTAAAAGAAGCGCGTGACATCTGGCCCGATCTCTTCGAAGAGCTCATCCAGCGTGATGCTGTTGCCGAGCCGCTTCCCCATCTTCATCGGCTTCCCATCCACGACCACACGCACACTCTGATAGAGCAGCACATAGACATCGTCCCTGGCATGGCCCAGCATCTGCGCCAGCGCCTGGAGCCGCGCGATGTAGCTATGATGGTCGGCGCCGAGCACATAAATCAGCTTCTTGAAGCCCCGGCTGAATTTATCGCGCATGTAAGCGATGTCGGAGGCGAAATAGGTGGGGTTCCCATCCGAGCGCAGCACCACCCAGTCTTGCTCATCGCCGAATTGCGAAGTCTTTGCCCAGGTCGCATTATCATGCTCATAGGTATAGCCAGCCGCAGTGATCGCCGCAATGCCGGCTTCGCGTGCGCCTGAGGTGACGAGGTCAGTCTCGTTGAACCACACATCGAAATTCACACCCATGGCAGCCATCGTCTTGCGGATGTCCTCCATGATGACGGCAGCGGTGGCCTTGCCGATGGCAAGCGGGCGATCGGCCTCTGGCGTGCTCAGCAGCTTCTTGCCGCCCTTCTTGAGCAGACGCTTGGCGACATCCGCATAGTAGGGGCCAAAGTAGCCGTCTTTGCGCGATGGCTCCGCCGAGATCTCCTCTGACGAGTGCGACTCATCCGCCTCGGCCTTCTTGTCTTTCTTGTACTTGTCGTAGGGCTTGGCCGCGGCCGCCGCCGCCTCTGGGAGCGCCGCGTAGACCTCCTCGGCGCGTTGCTTGTCGAGCGCCAGCCAGAGGTAGTATTCCATCGAGCGACCGAGCTTGAGCACCTGGCCGCCGGCATTATTGAAGTAGTATTCACGCGTCACATCGAAGCCAGCGGCCGTCATTGCCTTGCCAAGGGTGTCCCCAATGAAAGCACCGCGCCCGTTGCCGACCGTGACGAGGCCTGTCGGGTTTGCGCTGACGAATTCGAGGTTCACCTTCTCCCCATGACCGGCATCGCATGAGCCGAACGTCTCAGGAGCTGTGATCGCCGTGGTTGCCTGGCCGAGCATCCATTTAGGACTCAGCTTGAAATTGATGAAGCCAGGCCCGGCGACCTCGATTGCTTCCACCATCTCATAGGCTGGCACGATGGCGATGGTCTCGCGCATCTGTGCCACGAGCTGATCAGCGAGTGCCCGTGGATTCGCCTTTGGCTGGCCTGCGCTGCGCAGTGCGGCGGCGAGCTTCATGGCGAAATTGGTGGCGAACTCGCCGTGCTCCACCTGTTGCGGGTGCATGATCTCGACCTGGGGGATCTCCTCCGCATGCGGCAAGGCGCCATGCTCTTCGAGCGAGGCGACGGTCGTCGCGACGAGCTGAATAATCCGGTCCCGAATCATGGGCTGAGTGCTCCTCTGACAAGATAATCTGACAGGATAATCGCGGGCAAGATGATAGTAAGGCGCGGCGGCCTGCGAGCGCATGCCGGCCGCGGGTGAGGTCTGGGGTGCAGTCCGATGTAGGTGAGCGCTACACCGGAAAACTACGCTCTTTCGCGTGGACATAGGTGCGCAGCACTTCATCGAGGGCGCCAAGATCGTCGAACGCGTTATCCTCGGCGACGATGACGACCTTCGCCGTGCGCTGATCGATGAACGAGAGACGTGGCTGCTGGCGCCGCTCGTGGCGGCCGAAGCCGAAAAATGCCGCGCCTGTGCCCAGCACGCTGCCGAAGCGGCGCCAGCCCATCTCGCCAAACGCGCCGCCAGGACTCTGGGTGGACTGCTCAGTACGTCGCACGCCACGCAGCACGATGCCGCCGATATCACTCATGGGCACCGCGATGATGTTGCCCGGCACGGCCTTCACGAAGTCATCCGGCGTCATGATGAGGAAGTAGTTACCCGCACGCAGATAGCGGCCCACGTGCCCAAAAAAGATGTAGAGGCCGCCAAGCCCCATGGTGGCCAGCACCAGATACATCGCCAGCGAGAGCACGATCTTCGTCGTGCCCTGCGTGAAATTGTCTGGAATGGTGAAGTACATGATGAGGGCAAGCAACCCCGTGCCGACGATGCCAAAAAAGAGCCAGGTGAGGCTGGAGCGGATGAGCTCGTCGCGGCGAAGCGGCCACACGTTCCAGCTGGACGGAACGTTACCGCTCTTTGCGGTAGAGACGATTTCTTGCGCATCCATTGTGTGCCTTCTCAGTCTGATGGCGCCGTCCGTGAAGCGGTTGGGCGCTTCGCACGCGATTATACCACAGGCCAGGCAGCCACACCGCATGTTAGCAGACGACTGCAGGGCCGCGTCAGGTGGTACAATGTGGGGCACGAGATGGCTTCCCATGGCATGAGAGGGCACACGAGTGGATGGGCTAGACAGACCCCGGCTGGTGGCCGAAAAACTCCTCGATTGGTGGGCCGGGCGTGACGACACGGCTGGTGCTGCGCCATCCGTTGATGCGCTCGATCTCGATGGCCTCGTCACGCGGCTAGGGCTCGGCGTGGCCACCTTCGCGGCGGCGATGCGCCCTGACACCCTGGGCTATCTCGAGCCGGGTGAAGACTTGATCTTTCTGCGAGACAATCTCCCTGAGGGCACCCGCCGCTTTACGCTGGCGCACGAGCTCGGCCATGCGCTGCTGCACCGCACTAGTGGTGCGCCAGCGTCCTTGGCGCGCCAGCTCTTAGGGCAGCGTGCCAGCCCCAGCGAGCCGCTGGAGCCGTGCCTCGACCGTGATATTGACATCCCTCTGGAGCTCGCCGCCGGGCTCGACGAGGTGCTGATGCCTGGGCATGCCTATAGCGCGCGCTCACATCGCGAGGCCGAGGCCAATGCGTTCGCGGCCGCGCTGCTGTTGCCACTCTCGGCACTCAGCCGGCTCTACCTCGATGTCTCCGGCGCGCCGCCCAACACGAACGAGCTGGCCATGCGCCTGGGGGTGCCTGAGGATGTGCTGCTGCGACGGCTGGCGGCACTGCTGGTGAGCGACGAGCTGACAGCAACGGCGGCCCCCACGCGCGCACCCGCTGCGGAGCCTCGCTCGCCGCTGGACGCCCTGGACCCCGAGCAGCGCGCCGCCTGTGAGGGAGACGCCCCCGCGCTCGTGATCGCTGGGCCGGGAACCGGCAAGACCAGCACCTTGGTAGGCAGGGCCGCATACCTCGTGACGCGCGCTGGGGTGCCGGCGGGGCGCATCCTGGCGCTGACCTTCTCGAATAAGGCCGCCACCGAGATGCGCGAGCGCCTGACGGGAATGCTGACCTCGCTGGCGCCGGACGGCGATGAGAGGCCCTTCGTCTCGACCATCCACGCCTTCTGCGGTGACCTGCTGCGGCGGCATGGCCATCTCATCGGCCTTCGCCCCGATTTTCGGCTACGCACCGACGCCGATGGCTTCCTCTTGCTGCGCGCCATCACCGGAAGCGCGCCCCTGCGGCACTATCAGCCGGTAACCGCGCCCACGAGCCATTTCCGCGATTTGCTCCAGGCGTTCTCGCGCGCCAAAGACGATCTGCGCTCCCCAGACGACTACCTTGTGGCGGGTGAGGCCCGGCTGGCGCGGGCACGCACTGTTGAGGAGCGTGTCGCTGCCGAGAAGGTGGCGGAAGTCGCCGTAACGTGGGCCGCCTATCAGCGCCGCTTGAGCGACCTGGGCGATCTCGACTTTGGCGATGTGCTCGGGTTAGCGGTCAAGCTGCTGCACGAGCAGCCGGAGATCCTCGCCGAGGTGCGTGACCGCTACACTCACATCCTGGTCGACGAGTTCCAGGATATCAATCGCGCGATGGGCATCCTGCTGCGGACGCTGGCTGGCACGACCGGCGCGATCTGGGCGGTCGGTGATCCGGACCAGGCGATCTATCGTTTCAGAGGGGCGTCACCGGCCAACATCGCGCGCTTCAAAGATGACTATCCCCAGGCCAGTGAATACCCGCTCCGGCAAAACTATCGCTCGTATCAGCAGATTCTCGACGCAGCGGCGCGTCTGGCGGGCAACTATCTTGGCGGTGGTGAGCGGACACCACTGCGCGCACAGCGAGGCACGGGGAAGGCATCGCCGGTCTTGCTGGCCGAAGCGCCAGATGGCACGAGTGAGCTCGCCGGCATCGTGAGCGGCGTGCGTGAGCACCTGCGCCACGGGCGAAGTCTCACCGACATCGCCATTCTCTGCCGCACGCGCAAGCATACGCAGGAAGTGACGGAAGCGCTGCGTGAGGCGGAGCTGCCCGTGCGTATCGTGGCGCCCCTGCTGGAGCAGCCTGACGTGAAAGACGTCCTGGCCATCGTCTCGCTGCTCGCGGAGCCGTCGGGTGGCGGCCTGCTGCGGGCTGGAGAGCTGGCGGCGCATCGTTTCAGCCGTGAGGAAGCGCTTGTGGTCATAGAGGCCGCCCGCCAGCGTGACCTTGCGCCCGTGGTGGTGCTGCGCGACGGCCTGATCGACGTGCAGGGACTGAGCGCCGGCGGTCGCATGGGGCTCCTCTCGTTGAGCGACGCTTTGCGCGCCATGCGCTATGTGCCTGACATCGCATCGGGTTTGGCCCGCTATGTCTTTGGCCTCACCGATCTGGGGCGCGATCTGATGCTTGGCGCGGCCCATGGGGATCCCTCGGCGCGCGAGCGCGCGCTGCACCTGGCCCGGCTGCTGACTCTGGCGCGTACCTATGAAGATCAGCGCCTCAGCCGCGATGCCGGTGGCGCCGCGTGGGCCGACTTCCTCGACTATGTGCGCGTGCTGGCGACGGTGGGCGAAGAGAACAAGGGTGGCGAGGATCTGTATGCCAGCGCCGATGAGGGCATCTGGGTGCTGACGGTGCATGCCAGCAAAGGATTGGAATTCCCCGTGGTCTACCTGCCCAATCTCACCAATGGGCGCTTCCCCACGAACCGGCACTATGATCCCGTCCCACTCCCTGCCGAGCTGGCCGACACTGCTGGTGTCGAGGAGGATGACCCCCATCTCGTGGACGAGGCGTGCCTTTTCTATGTCGCGCTGACTCGCGCTCGCGATGAGCTCGTGCTGAGCTGGGCACACCGCTATGGGAAGCGTAAAGAGGCTGCGTCCAGGTTCCTCAAGCCGGTGGAGGCCGCGCTGGGCTCACGGCTACGCCGCGCGCAGTGGCCTGAGGTGACACGGGCGACGCCAGCTGCGCTCTCGGCAGGGGCGACCGGGGGGAGCGACACGCCTGAACAGCACACCTTTACGGCGCGCGAGATCGAAGACTATGCCAGCTGTCCGCGGAGATATGCGTACCAGCGCGTGTGGGGTCTGCGAGGCTCATCGGGTGGCTCGGGGGCGTTGACTCGCGCGGTGAACGTGGTACAGCGCGAGCTGCTCCTGCATCCGGCGGGGGCTCTGCCAACTCTGGCCGATGTGGAGGACCGCTTCGACACTCAGCTAGCAGCCTCACTCTCAGGTGGCGAGCCGGATCCCTTCGAGGAGCTCTATCGTCGCGAAGGTCGGGCGATGGTCGAGCGCATGTGGCACGAGGCCCAGCAGCGGCCCGTTGACGAGCCAACGCGGCACGAAGTGGATCAGCAGGCGGATGTGCGTGTGGGCGGCTTCAGCGTGAGCGTGCCCCTCGACCGAGTGGAGCACTCCTCTGGTGATGGCCTGGGTGACGGCGGGCCACAGCGGCTAATGCGCCAGCGGATGTCGCGTGGGCGTGGCGAGGCCGACTTGCGCGCGTATTTCTATCAGCTCGCCGCCGAGCAGGCAGGTGGCCATGCCCCGCAGGTCTCTAGTGTGAGCCTGCCCACCGGCGATGTCGTTCCCATCACGATGACCGCCCAGAAGCGCGCGTCGCTCCAAGAGCAGGCGCTGGAAGCCATTGAAGGCATCAATGCGCGACAATATCCCGCGCGGCCTGAGCCTCGTCGCTGCCTAGGCTGCCCATTCCTGTTTGTCTGTCCCGCATAAGGAGGGTATGACCATGACGTACACACACCCGGCGGATGAAGGGAAGCACATCTGCTACATCGAAGAGTTCGCGCATCAGCTGCCCCATCGCAGTGAGCCGGTGCTGCGGCCATGCGGTCACTGGGCATGCGATCCGCACACCATCACCTATTACGGGACCGGAGCCGCCGATGATGAGCGCGAGGGCGACTATTGCATGGTCTGCTATGAGCGCACCTTTCCCGGCATGTGCCCCGATCGCGTGCTGCGCGCGTCACTGCAGGCAATGAGTGGCCAGAGCGCCTAGCCTCAGCCGCGTACGGCGGCAGCCGCGATGGGTCCGATCTTCGCCCACGACGGCGCAAGCTCGAAGCTCGTCAGCCTG
>DASWAC010000108.1:0-10334 GCA_036391335.1 Ktedonobacterales bacterium | reverse complement strand
CGAATCACTTCGTCGCGCACGACAGCATCGGCGAGACTCGTAGTCACTGCGCCAAAGAAGCACGTGGCGAGGCTTCACTGGCGGCTATGAAGCAAGCCTCAGCATACTCGGTGGCGGCCCCTTGGGGAAATCACCGCGCGGTGGCACTGGCAGCCCTCGCGCGGTCGCGCCTACGCTTTAGCGGCCCAGCGGCGATTGCGCCAGGCCCACCACAGGCCAACACCTGAAAGTGCGAAGGTAAGGATGTTGATGCCGATTTCGATGGCCGGGGCGGATGGGTCGCCACCACCTTTGCCAATATAAATGCCGTTCTCCAGGTCGAAGAGCACATCCATCAGGCCGAGATAGATGCCTGACCCTGCCGCGAGAAACGCCCAGTAGATCGCGTTGGGATTCCCGCGGATCAGCAGCACGCCGCCGACGAGTGCACTGAGTGCCAGCCAGGCATCGGCCAGGGGGAAGCTATTCTCGAAGGCGTAGTAGGCGTCGGTGTGGGCCGACGCGAGAAGAGTGCGATCGACGCCGAACCAGATGACCCAATAGGCCACGGTGATGGCCGCAGCCACCAGCAGAGCGATTCCCAGGCCCTTGGCGCCGCGTGGCGCGAGTGTTGAGCTGTCAGCCATGGCAGTGGCTCCCCTTTCGCATGATGATGCCGCACGCTTCATTGTGCGCCACGCGATAGGGCAGCGCAAGGTGGCATTTGTCCGTGATGCGGGCAGCCGCCTGTGTTACAATGCGGGATGGCAGGCGAGTCGAGGAGGTAGTCTGGATGGTCATGCGGCGTCAGTGTCCCGCGTGCGCGAGCGAGGTGCCCTCTGATGCACGCTATTGTCCGGAGTGCGGCGCCGACCAGATGCAGCCGTATCCCCAGACGGTCACCGGGCTTCTCGAAGAGCAGCACGTGCTGCATGGGCGCTACATCATCGTGAAGCGGCTGGCCAAAGGCGGCCAGAGCGCCGTCTATCTTGCGACCGATCTGCGCGATGGGAACAAGCGCGTCGCCATCAAAGAGATGAGCCAGGCCAGCCTCTCGCCCGATGAGCTCAAGCGCGCCGTCAGCGGCATGAAGCGCGAGGCGGACATGCTCAAGCGCCTCCAGCATCCCGCGCTGGCTCGGGTCTTCGAGCATTTTGTGCAGGGGAACAAGCACTTCATCGCGATGGAATATGTTGACGGGCAGACGCTGGAAGATGTGATGATCGATTCCGGCCGGCCCGTCGCGTGGGAGCAGGTGGCCACCTGGGGCATGCGGCTGTGTGACGTGCTCACCTACCTGCACAGCCTGCAGCCGCCGATCATCTATCGCGACCTGAAGCCATCGAACGTCATGGTGACGCCGAGCCGTGAGATCAAGCTGATCGACTTTGGCATTGCCCGCTGGCTGAAAGCCGCGCAAGAGCACGACACTGCGCAGCTTGGCACTGATGGCTATGCGCCCCTCGAGCAATACGCTTCTCACTCAGAGCCGCGCTCGGACCTGTATGCGCTCGGCGCTACGCTCTATCACCTGATGACCGGTCGCGTGCCAGAGAGCGCCCCGACCCGCACCGGCGGCAAGCCGCTGACCTCCATGAGGGCGCACTATGCCGCTATTCCGGAGAACGTGCAGCGGGTCGTCGAGCGGGCGATGACTCTCGATCTCAGCTCCCGCTATGCCTCGGCGGAAGAGATGCGCGATGCGCTCGAAGGTCTCTTTCCGACGCCCACTGTCTTCACCAGACCTGCGCAAGACGCCGGGACGAGCACAGACGCACCAGCGACGCCCTCCCAATCTGCCCCCGTCGAGAAGGATCACGCGAGCGCCAGCACTGGGGCTCCAGTCAACGGCGTGCCCGCGACCGGGGATTCGAATCCCATGGTGCCAGCCGCCACGACCCCGCCTCCAGTGTCTGCGCCGCCCAGCCGGTCTGGCCGCTCGGGCAGCAGGAAGGGCGCTCGCGCCTCTGCCACCCTGGGCGCGCCACGGCTCACGGTGGACCCGATGCGCTGGCTGATCGAGAAGCCGGTGCAGGTGGGCGAGCAGTGTGAGATCGTGCTCACCATCGACAACGGTGGTGGCGGGACACTCACCGGCGACATCATCACCAGCGATCCCGCGCTGCGGGTCGAGCCATCGCGCATCCAGGCGGGCACGCGCGAGCTGCGAGTGCGGCTCGACACGACCAAGATTCCCGAGCGGCGCTATCGAGGTCGCATCCTCATCAACACCAATGGTGGCGTGCAGCCGGTGCCGGTGTGGTGTGAGCTCGTAGGCACGCTGGCGCCAGGGGCGAGTGGAAAGCATCGCGCGGGCTAATGTGGCTGGCGCGTCTCCATGAGAGCATGAAAGGGACCACAACTGTGAGTGAGCGAATGGCCAAGCTAGGGATCATCGGAGGCAGTGGCCTCTATGCGATGGATGGGCTGACTGATGTCACTGAGGTCCAGGTAGACACACCCTTTGGCCAGCCGAGTGACACCATCACCATAGGCACGCTGCAAGGTGTCTCCATCGCATTCCTCCCGCGCCACGGGCGTGGGCATCGGGTGACGCCGACTGAAGTGCCGGCGCGGGCCAACATCTGGGCGCTGAAGTCGCTGGGCGTCGAGCGGGTGCTCTCGGTGAGCGCCGTCGGCAGCCTGCGTGAGGACTACGCGCCGCTTCACCTCGTGGTGCCTGACCAGATCTATGACCGCACCAAGCTGCGCCCCAATACGTTCTTTGGTGGCGGGCTGGTGGCGCATGTGTCGTTTGCCGATCCCTATTGCCCGCACTTCAGTGGGCTGGTGTGGGATGCGATGGGTGGCTTCACCGATTTCGAGAAGCATCGCGGTGGCACCTATGTCTGCATCGAGGGCCCGCAGTTTTCCACGAAGGCGGAGTCAGAGGTCTATCGTAAGCTGAGCTGTGACATCATTGGCATGACGGCCATCCCCGAGGCGAAGCTGGCGCGTGAGGCCGAGCTATGCTACGCGACGATCGCCTGTGTGACGGACTACGACGTGTGGCACGAAAGCGCGGAAGCCGTCACCAACGATATGGTGGTCGCCAATCTCGCCAAGAATGTCGGCAACGCCAAGCGCGTCATCCAGCAACTGGTGAGCACCCTGCCACCCACGCGCGAAGGCCAGGCCTGCCCCTGTGTCAACGCCATCGCGGCGTCCTTCGCGACTGATAAGTCGCTCATCACGCCAGAGCTTCGGAAGAAGTATGATCTGCTGGTGGGTAAATATCTCTAGCGCGGGCCAGGGCGAAAGAAGGGCGAGGCCAGCGATGACCCCGCCCTTTCTTACGGGTGCGAGCTAGATGCCCATCACGTCCACCATCTCTTTGACGGCGGCCGCCGACTTATGCAGCGCGGCAAGCTCGTCAGCGTTGAGCTCCAGCTTCATGATCTCTTCGAGGCCCTTGGCGCCCAGCTTGATCGGCACACCGACGAAGAGCCCATTGATGCCATATTCGCCGTCGAGATAGACTGAGCACGGCATAATCATCTTCTTGTCGAGCACGATCGAGTCAATCATCTGCAAGACCGAGGCCGACGGCGCGTAGTAGGCGCTGCCCGTCTTCAGCAGCTTTACGATCTCGGCCCCGCCATTGGCCGCGCGGTCCACGATCTCGGCGAGACGGGCCGCAGGGATCAGCTCGGGCACCGGCACACCCGCGACGGTCGAGAGACGCGCCAGAGGGATCATGGTATCACCGTGGCCGCCCAGCACGAAGGCCTGCACATCGCGCACCGAGACGCCAAGCTCCTGCGCGATGAAGGTGCGGAAGCGGGCGGTGTCAAGCACACCGGCCATGCCGATGACCCGCTCGCGGGGGAACTTGGTGGTATGCTTCACGAGCTGCGCCATGGCGTCGAGCGGATTTGCCACGCAGATGATGATCGCGTGTGGCGAGTGCTTGGCTACCTCTGCCGAGACCTCCGCGACGATGCCCTGATTGGTCTTTACCAGGTCATCGCGGGTCATTCCTGGCTTGCGGGCGATGCCGGAGGTGATGACCACGATGTCGGAGCCCTCGGTCTCCGCATAGCCATTCGTCCCCGTGACCATCGAGTCGAAGCCCAGCACCGGACCCGACTCCAGGATGTCGAGCGCTTTGCCTTGCGGCATATCTGGCACAATATCTACCAGGACGACGTCAGCATAATCGCGCTCGGCGATGCGCTGGCCCAGCGTGGAGCCGACAAATCCGGCGCCGACGACAGTGACTTTACTCCGCATGGCTCTCGTCTCTCCTCAGGGGGGAACTAGTCCGCGCCACTTCACTGTGCGCGCACAAGGCGATTGTATCCCGTCCGCAGGTGAATCGTCCACTTCCACACGAGGTGCGCTCCCAATGACCAACCCATCCGTCGTCTGCTACGCTCACCGGGGGGCCAGCGCCTACCTCCCGGAAAACACCCTCCCCGCCTTTCGTCTCGCGCATGTGCTAGGCGCCGATGGCTTCGAATGTGATGTGCGCATGACCGCCGATGAGGCGCTGGTGATCATCCACGACGCCACGGTAGATCGCACCACCGATGGCTCGGGGCGTGTCGCGAGCCTCACGCTGGCAAGCCTGCGCGCCCTCAACGCCGGCACGAAAAAGCGGCCGGCGCCTATCCCCACTCTGGCTGAGACGCTGGCTCTCGCCAGAGAGCTGAACATGCGGGTGAATCTCGAGCTCAAAGGCGAGCGCGTCGAAGAGACCATTGCCTTGGCCCATGCCATCACCCCGGCCCTGGCGAGGCTCAAGGTGGCCGATCGCGCACCGGTGCTCATCTCCTCCTTCGAGCATGACGCGCTCTCGACGCTGCGGGCGAGTCTTCCCTGGCTGCAACTGGGCGCCCTCTACGACTCCATGAAGTGGTCTGGCACGGACATCCTGGCGCATGCACTGGCGCTGGGCGTCAATGCCATCCACCCTGGCGAGCGGCTCATCAATGAGAAGCTGATCCAGGGCGCGGGGGAGAGGGGTCTTGCCGTGAACGTGTGGACCGCCAACCGGAGGCCCGTGATACGGCGTCTCATTCGCCTGGGAGTGAACGGCCTCTTCTCCGATCGGCCCGAGCGCGTCGTGATCGAGCGCACGCGCCAGGACCTGCTCACCGTAGATAAGTGAGGCAGTTATCTTGGCCTGCTTCGGGTGACGCCCGTGCGAAAAATGGTCTATCATGTAGGTAGCAAGATTACCAAGGTGATAGGGCCAATCATGCAAGCAATCGCTCAGGTGCCTGTCGCGCTCGACCGCGAGAGCGCCACGGGGCAAAGTCTCGCGCGGCAGATCTATTCGCAGCTGCGGGCAGCGATCGTGAGCGGTGAGCTGCGGGCGGGCTCACGGCTGCCGCCCACGCGCGTGGTGGCGGCACAGCTTGGCGTAGCGCGGCTCACAGTCGCCACGGCGTACGACTGGCTGCGCGAGGAAGGCTTTGTCTATGGCAGGGTTGGCGCGGGCACGTTCGTCGCACCAGGGGTTGACCGTGTCGGCCAGCCAGGTGAGCCTCCGAGCCTGGCGAGCACGCCCGCGCAACAGAGGCGCGCGCCGCCGCCCAAAGTTCACCTCTCTGCCTGGGCAGAGCGCATCGCCGGTCTCCCGCTGATCACTGACGAGCATACCGGTCGCGCCGCCAGGTTTGACCTGCGTCCAGGTGTGGGCGCGGCTGAAAAGTTCCCATGGCCGCGCTGGCGGCAGTATGTCACCGCTGAGGAGGCCACGCGGAGGCAAGCGCCCATCCCTGCCGGCCGTGACGCCTTCGCGCCTGACCGTGAGCGCGTGGACGCTTTGCTCGGGCCACATGAGGCGCGTCATGCCATCGCGGCCTGGCTCTGGCGCTCTCGCGCAGTCCGCTGTGACGCCGCCCAGGTGATGATCGCGTCGAGCGTGCAACAGGTGCTCACCCTCCTGGCGCGCCTGCTCATCGAGCCGGGCGAGCCTGTCCTGATCGAGAATCCCAGCTATGTCGGCTTCCATGCGGCGTTCGAGGCCGAGGGCGCCGTGCTGGATGGTGTCGTGGTGGATGCCCACGGGCTTCGCACTGATCTGCTGCCAGACGCCCATGCGCCCAGGCTGGCGATCGTCACGCCATCGCACCAGTACCCCACTGGGGTGACCCTCGCGCTCGAGCGTCGTGTGGCGCTCCTGCAGTGGGCTCGCGCGATGGGGACGGTCATCATCGAAGATGATTATGATGGCGAGCTGCGGCTGGAGGGGCAGCCACTGGAGGCACTGCGCGGGCTGGATGATCGCGATGAGGTGATCTACATCGGCACGCTCGCCAAGGCGATGTATCCGGCGGTGCGGCTGGCCTATGCCGTGCTCCCCGGCTGGCTGGTCGAGCTGGTAGCGCGCGCCCGCGCCACGAGTGAGCGGCACCCGATTTGGCATGAGGCGCACGCGGTGGGGCGCTTCATCGCGGATGGTGAGCTCGAGCGACATCTCGCACGTGTGCGGCGGGTCTATCGCTCACGGCGTGATGCGCTGCTCGCGTCCATTCGCGCCGAGCTGGACGGTCTCGTCATGGCGGGGCCGGCAGATGCTGGAATCCATCTTCTGGGGCGGCTGGCGGATGGGGTGAATGACCTCGCGGCCACCCGTGCCGCAGCCGAGCGTGGCGTGCTGGTCACCGCGCTGAGCCCGCTCTATCGCGGCCACGCGCACTCAGGCCTGCTGCTCGGCTTTGGCGCGCTCGCGGAAGAGGATGCCACGACGGCGATGCGAGCACTCGGGCGGGCGATCGCTCTGGCTATGCTATAATCCGCCCACCGGACCAAATGTCGTCCCCGTTGTGCGCAGCTGGAACTAGCAGGGACCGCTATGTATCCCGATCCGTCACCATCAGGCTCGCAGCCGTTCGGCCCGGCGGGCGGTCCACCGCCATCCTATCCACCGCCGCCAGGCTATTACGAAAGGCTCACACAGCCGCCCACAGCGCCCGCACCCCCGGTCGCCAGCGAGCCGCAGCCCTGGCCTGGCTACGATGGCGGTCGCGATGCCGGACGCAGCGCGAAATATGGTCCGCAGCCGCCGCCACCTGCCCCGCGTCCGGGGCTCAATGGCCTGGTGGTCTCGCTGGTCAGCGCGGCGGTGAGTCTGGCGATCTACTACTTCTTCTTCCAGTCGTGGCCACTGGCGATTGGCATCATGGCGCTTCTCTTTGTGCACGAGATGGGGCACTATGTCGTCATACGCGCCAAGGGGCTTCCGGCCGGTCTACCTGTCTTCATCCCTTTGGCCGGCGCCTACGTCTCGCTCAAGCGGATGCCGCGTAACGCGCGCCACGAAGCGGAGATCGCGCTGGCAGGCCCGCTGGCCGGTGGCCTCGCGGGGTTAGTGTGCCTGGGGATTGGGCTTTACCTGGGTGATAACCTGTTCATCTTGCTTGCGTACCTCAACTTCTGGATCAACCTGCTCAACATGATCCCCATCGCGCCTCTCGACGGCTCACGGGTCGCTGGGGCTATCACGCGCTGGATGTGGCTATTAGGCGTGGCGCTGGTCATCTTTGTGGTGCTGGTGGTTCCGGCCAATTTCCGTCTCTTTGCGCTGCTGCTGGCGGTGCTCGGCGTGCCTGAGGCGATCAACCGGTTCCGTGGCGCGGGCGTCTTTCGCGACTATTATGGCATTAGCGCGCTCAGCCGGCTCTATGTCGCGGTGCTCTATGTCGTGCTGACGGCAGGGCTGGGGGCAGGGCTGTTCATCACGCTGATGCTGAACCGCGGAGTCACGCCATTCTAGCCCTCAGCGCCTGATGTCTCACTCAGTCGATGTCTCACTCAGTCGCGCTTTCGCAAGGGCCAGACGCATAGCGCGCCGGTGCAGCATGACATCGCCCCAGCTGAGGAAAGCGGCGGTGGCTACCCCATGTGCGATGACGGGCGCGACGAGCGAGGGCTGGCGTTGATCTCGCGCAAAGAGGGCGCCAAAGATGCTGCCGGCGAACGCGACCCCGGCAATGGAGGTCCAGCTCCAGCCGCCGAGCCGGTGATAGGAAGCATAGCCAGCGGTGGCCAGCGCCCAGCCGGTGGCCTGGCCGAGGGTGCGGCGTCCGGTGAGTCTGGCCACCGCATCGGCCGTGAGCGACTGCACGGCGCCTCGCCAAAAGATCTCCTCGGCGGGCGCATTGATGGCGAGGTAATAGGTAGACTGCAACGCCTGGTCGGCTCGGGTGGGCAAGCGATAGTGCGGAGCCGTCCATCCGCGAAAGGCCCCGGCAAGCGCGGCAAGCGGCAGGCCCACACCTATCCCGAGGGCTACCTCTCGCGGCCATCTCCGCGTGGTGATCCCAATGCCGCTCGGCCCTTTATGTGAGAGAGCCGCATAGAGCAGCGCCACGCCGGTAAGAGGCGCAATGCGCGTGACGGTATCCTTCCAGAGCCACTGCCAGGTATCGGCCACCGTGCTGGCGGGCGGCGAGGGTGCGCCAGGGGGCGTGGGTGGCTGTTGTCGCTGCTGGCTTCGCGGAAGCGCCTGCTCGTGACGAATCTGGTCAGGTTCCAAAGCGGTCCTTCGCGGTTCCTGCGGGCCGGAGCCCGGCGAGTCAATGAAAAACAGGAAAGCGGTTAGAGTGCCATCTATTGTACCGCAACAGCCGCCAATCTGCATCCCAACCATTGACGCCACGGGATAAAATGACTAATGTGCAAGAATGCGGTTTCGCAATTGGACTAGTGGCCAATGCACTATGAATGGCTGAGAGGGGTTGGCTATGCGGTGCCCGCAATGTGGCGCTGAGTGCGCGCCAGGTGACAGCGTATGCCGTTCATGTGGACTCTGGCTGAGCTATGGCGACAGCGAGCCCCCTCCATTCACGGGCTGGGTGCTCCCAGGAGCGACCTTGCCGACGCAATACCCTGAGCCTCAAGGTGCTCCCTGGTCCATGCCCACCAGCGGTCCTGTGGGCCAAGGTCACTCCGGCTCACGGTGGTCGGCGCCACAACTGCCCGGATACATCCCGTCATCAGGGCCCTCGACGACCACCGCATGGCCATTTGGCGCGGTACCCACACCGGCTGATCCGCTGAGCGGTGGCGTGGCGCTCGGCCAGGGCGCGCTGCTGAAGGGGGGGCGCTATCGTGTCGAGCGACCCTACTACTCTTCCGTGCAGGAATCGCCGCAAGAGGACCCGCCGCTGCTGGTGGCAGTGGACGCCGAGGCGCTCGACGCGGAAGTGTTGATCCAGGAGCTACCGATCACCAGTGGCTTGCGTGGCGACGCGAATGTCGCCCGGGAGCTCATCGCGCAGCGCCTGCTCGCGCTCAATAATGTGCAGGGATTCGCGCGACTGGTCGACCACTTCCCCGACTATGGACGGCAGTTCCTCGTGTTTGAGCTGCCGGCCGGCGAGACACTGGCCACGCAGGTCGCGCGCTCAAAGGTGCCCATGCCCGAGCGTGTCGCCATCACGGTGGCTCTGCAGCTACTCGATATCGTCAGCGCCTTCGAGAATGAGTATCCCCCGGTCATCCACGGCAATATCAATCCGGCGGCGATTATCTTGCAGCCGAGCGGCCAGGTAGCGCTGATCGGCATCTCGCCCACCTTGCTCGTCTATCAGGATGGCATCGTGCCCGGTGGCGCCGCGGCTGGCGTGCTGGGCTATGCCGCGCCCGAGCAGCTGCGTGGCCAGGCGAGCGGCAGGTCTGATATTTTTGCCGTCTGCTCGGTCCTCTACATGATGGTGACGGGCGCTGATCCTCGCACGATCATGACGACTGCCTATCGGCCCGCACACAATCTGCGGCCTGATCTTTCTGTCGAGATGGACGAGATCATGGGGCGAGGCTTACGTCCGGCGCAGGCACAACGCTATGAGTCCGCGGCGGCACTGCGTGACCGTCTGCGGCCCATGCTGGCAGCGGGCAGGCGCACGCGCACCTTTGCCGATGATCCCGATATCATGACCACTTTGAGGCATGACGAGCGCGGCAAGCTCATCCTTCCTCCAGTGGGCCTGGCGCAGAGTCCATTCGTGCTGCTGCTTGGGGTGCTGCTCATCATCGCGCTGGCAGGCGCCCCGGTCATGCTCATGGTCATCCCACAGCCATCGCCTACGCCGGCCGGGGTTCTCAATCAACGCGATGCCGCGGCAGCCCTCTTCCAGTCGCGTGGCATCGGCCTGAGCACTGGGACAGAGATATTCGATAGCCAGCGTGCGGACAATAGAGAAAAACAGGCCGGGGCTCAGGCGACGGCTTCCGGCGACCTCCGCGGGGCGCTTCAGCATTTCACACTGGCGCAAGCGATCGACCGTGCTGATCCAGAGGCGGCCATCTATGCTGCCAATGCCCAGGTCGCGGTTTCAGGTGAGCCGGTGGTTACCATCGTGGCGGCGGTTGCCTATGGGACTGACACCACTGCCTCTGGC
>DASWAC010000107.1:0-2252 GCA_036391335.1 Ktedonobacterales bacterium | reverse complement strand
AGCACGCGCGTGACCGGATCGGCGAGCTGCGTCAAGAAGAGGCCATCGGCAGGGAGCGCGGCAGGGAGGGCCGCCAGCTCTTCCACCATGGCCTCGGCGGTGCCGAAGTAGCGCAGATGGGTCTCCGCCGCGCAGGTGAGCACCCCCAGCCGCGGGTGAACGAGGTCGCATAACTCGGCCATCTCGCCAGGGTGATCCGCCGCGAGCTCGATGACGGCGTACTGGTGCTCAGGCGTCAGTGCGCCGAGTGAAAGAGGGACGCCGAGCAAATCGTTATAGTTGCGCCATGACCGAAACGTTGGGCCGGCCAGGCTCAAGACCTCGGCGATAGCTTCTTTCGTGGTGGTCTTGCCGGCGCTGCCGGCCACTGCGATCACATAGGGCTGCCAGGTGGCCAGCACTCGCGCCGCATAGGCTCGCAGCGCCGCTCTGGTGTCGTCCACCGCGATGATGGCGACGCCACGCTCGTTCATCCGGGCTACCCAGGAGGTGTCCCCGGTGAGCAGCACGTCGAGCCGGTTACGCTGCATCAGCAGCGACGTCGCGCCATTGGCCACCGCATCTTCGAGATGGTCATGCCCATCCCCCTGGGCACCTCGGATGGCGACAAAACACTGACCGTCAGAGACCGCGCGTGAGTCGTGTGCGAAGCTTTCTGCCTGGCCGCCCTGGTGGGCTGTGAGCCAATCGCCGTTGGTGGCCTCTCGCAGCATCTCAAGCTGAATCATCGGAGGCCTCGCGCTTCTCCCGGCTCATTTGCCGCTATCATCATCCGCTGGAGCGGCATCCGTATCGCCGATGACGACCAGCGTGTCACCCTGGTTCACCGCCTGGCCCTGCTTCACTTGAATGCTCTTGACGATTCCGGCGCGGGGGGTAGTGAGATCATTTTCCATCTTCATGGCTTCCAGAACGACGACGGCTTGCCCACGGTTGACGTGATCACCCGCCTGCGCCAGCACAGTCGAGACGAGGCCTGGCATCGGCGCGCGCACGACGGCGTCGCCCGAGATGTGCGCGCCGCCCGCGAGCCCGGCGATCGCCTGGGTGCGCTCATCTTGCACGCCCACCTCAAAGGTGGCGCTGCCAATGCTGACCTCATAGCGAGAAGCGCTCTCAGGCGGGAGTGGGCGCACATAGAGATCATACGAGCGATCACCGAGACGCAGGCTATAGTGCCTGGCCTCATGCTCATCCGCCTGCCCTGGGGAGCCCACCCGCAGCCAGTCGGCAATCATCTCACGCTCACCAATGGTCACCGTGCGCAGGTGTCCGTCCTCCTCCAGGGTGATCGTGAAAGTGGCGCCACCTACGGTCGTCACGAAGCGCATGCGGGATACTCCAGGGGCATGGTGGGGAATTGCCGACGCGCTAGTATTGTACCTGCACCTGGGCATTACCGCCATCGCTGGTGACCTGCAAGGCGTAGGTCTTGCCGTGGACAGCCGTCCCACACTTGGCGCCGATCGTGAGGCTCCCACTTGCGCCGGGGGCCACTGTCAGCGGCGCGCCAGCGATCGTCAAGGCTCCATCGGCACTGCTCGCATTGACAGTGAGGGGACCATCACCGGTGTTCTGCACCGCCAGGCTCACCGGAGTGTAACAACTCGTGACCTTCAGCGGGGTTGATTGAACCCCAAGCTTGGGCCCGAGCATGACGACGACCTTTACCGGCACGACGAAGGTGGATAGGTCGCTGGTGATCGTCACATTCGCGGAGTAGCTGCCCGCTTTTACGGTGCTGGGCGACGCAATGACCGAGAGGGTCGCCTTGCCGCCCTTGCCCACGGTGCCCGACGCAGGGCTCACGGTGATCCAGTCGAGATCGGTGCTGGCCTGCCACGATACGGCGACGTTGGGGGCGCCACCCAGAGTGATCTGGCTGGTTTGCGCCGTGCCTACCTGTGCATTCACACTCACCTGCGCGGGGCTCTCAGAGAGCATCATAGATGTGCCACCGAGCTTATTCAGCACGGGGACATAGTGGCGGGCTGTGAGGCTCAGCTTATCGCACATGCCGCCAGGGCAGGTCTGGGGGCGAATGACGATGACCGCGAGCAGGCCAAAGATGAGCAGCGGCAATATGCCAAAGATCAGAGTGCCAGCCAGCCTTCCGCGACTCTGTGGCTCTTCCTCCTCAGCGTCGTCAAAGCGGGAGCGCCGGGTGCTTCGGCGACGTGGACCGCGGTCATCCTCATAGGCTCGCTGATGCCGGCTCTCGTCGTCATCATAGCGGTCACGGCGGCTGCGGC
>DASWAC010000106.1:0-2100 GCA_036391335.1 Ktedonobacterales bacterium | reverse complement strand
TCTCAACATCGAGAAGGTGCTCGATGCGGCCAAGCGCGCCGGCGCAGGCGCCATCCACCCCGGCTACGGCTTCCTCTCTGAAAACGCCGACTTCGCCGACGCCTGCGCACGCGAGGGCGTCATTTTCGTCGGGCCGTCGGGCCGGGCGATGCGCGCACTGGGCGAGAAGACAGCGGCCAAGCGCATCGCCATGAAGGCGGGCGTGCCGATCGTGCCGGGCTACAACGAGGGCCTGCGCGACGCCGCGCAGGCGGCGCAGGTCGCCGAGGAGATCGGCTATCCCATTCTGCTGAAAGCGGCGGCGGGCGGCGGCGGCAAGGGTATCCGCTTCGTCAACCACCCCGACGAGCTGGAGGGGGCACTGCGACTGGCCAAGAGCGAGGCAAGGACGGCCTTCGGCGACGACACGGTCTACATGGAGAAGGCGGTGACGCCGGCGCGGCACATCGAGGTGCAAATCTTCGCCGACACGCACGGCAACGCGGTGCATCTGGGTGAGCGCGAATGCTCCATTCAGCGACGGCACCAGAAGCTGATCGAGGAATCGCCCTCGCCCGTGCTCGACGACGCCCTGCGCGAGCGCATCACCGGCGCGGCGGTGCGGCTGGCACAGGCGGTGGGCTACGTCGGCGCGGGCACGACTGAGTTCCTACTGGGGCCGGATGGCAGCTTCTACTTCCTGGAGGTCAACGCCCGCCTGCAGGTGGAGCATCCCGTCACCGAGTGGCGCACCGGTCTGGACCTCGTGCGCGAGCAGCTGCGGGTGGCGGCGGGCTGGCCGCTGAGTATGCGCCAGGAGGATATCGTCTTCCGTGGCCATGCCATCGAAGCGCGCATCACCGCGGAGGATCCGTTGAATCGCTTCCTGCCCGCCTCCGGCACGATTGCTGCCCTGCGTGAGCCTGCGGGGCCGGGCGTGCGTCTCGACAGCGGCATCTACGACGGGATGGAGATCCCTCTCTTCTATGACTCGCTGCTGGCCAAGCTGGTCTGCTGGGGCGACTCGCGTGAGCAGGCCATCGCCCGCATGCGACGCGCACTGGATGAGTTCACCATCGCGGGGGTGCGCACGACACTCCCCTTTGCCCGCTGGCTGATGGATCAGCCACGCTTCCTCGCGGGCGATGTCTCCACAGACTACATCGCTGAGGAGTGGCATCCCGAGCGTGCCCTGGCAGCGGAGAGCCCGTTCGGTGCTGACGGTGGGCTCACGACGGAGGCGGTCGCGGCGCTAGCGGCAGCGCTGGTCGCTCAGGATGAGAGCAGCCTGGGCGCTCGGCGGGCACAGGCGGGTGGCACTCGCGAGACCTCACGCTGGCGCGATGCGGGGCGAAGTGGCGGCTGGTGAGCACAGCCGCACGCGACCTTTCCACCACCTCATTCGTAGAGGGAGCGCAGCCAGCCAGGGTCTGGCTGTTGCCGCATGAAAGAGGCGCCATCATGAAAGCGACTCAGGCGCTGCCCCCCGGTTATGTGGCGCGCGGCGCCATCTCGCTCGAAGGAAATCGCCGCCTGCTCGTGTTGCTCAATCTCCTCGGCATCCCATGGCTCGTGCTCTGCGCGATCTTTTTCGTGGCCGTGGCGAGCAAGCTGCAGCCGGCACAGAGTCAGGCCAGCGGCACGCTCTCACTTTCCATCACGAGTGTGTTGTTGTTGCTGCTCGTGATCGCCGTGACCATCGTGGGGGTGCTGGTGATTCACGAGCTGGTACATGGGCTCTTCTTCTGGCTCTTCACCCGGTCACGCCCACGCTTCGGCTTCAAGGGCGCCTATGCCTATGCAGCCGCGCCAGACTGATACATCCCCAGGCCGCAGATGCTCGTCGTGGGCCTCACGCCGCTCATCCTCCTCTCGCTGCTCGGGCTGCCCTTCCTGGCGCTCGTTCCGTACCCTGCCTCGCTCTTCCTCGTCCTCGCGCTCAGCATGAACGCGGCGGGCGCGATTGGCGATCTCTACATAGCCGCGCGTCTGCTCTTCACGCCTTGTGATGTGCTGATTCAGGACGAGGGTGAGACAATCCGCTGGTACGTGCCTGAGTCCCGGCGCTGAGGCACGGGCGATCTCAATGCGGCGCGATGCTGGAGACTGGAACGGCATGCG
>DASWAC010000105.1:0-5181 GCA_036391335.1 Ktedonobacterales bacterium | reverse complement strand
GTGACGCGCACCGTGGATGTCCGCAACACGATACTCCCCGATGTCCAGGCTGAGCTGGGGATGCAAGAAGGCTTCGATGTCGGCCTGGAGATGTCGGGCAACCCCTCAGCACTGCGCGACATGCTCGCTAACATGGCGCACGGCGGACGCATCGCGCTCCTCGGCATTCCAAGCGCGGAGTTCGCCATAGACTGGTCCACGGTCGTCTTCAACCAGGTGACCATCAAGGGCATCTATGGCCGCGAGATGTATGAGACGTGGTATAAGATGTCCGTCTTGCTCCAATCGGGACTGGACATCTCTCCAGTCATCACCCACCGCTTTGGGTACGAGGATTACGAAGAAGCGTTCGCCACCGCCCGCAGCGGGCATGCCGGGAAGGTTGTTATGCGCTGGGCCGAGCAGACGCCCACGCGCTAGAGGGGGATCCATGTTCACGACCACACGCGGAGCGTTGCAGACCCAACTCGACGAGATTCGCGCCGCTGGGCTCTATAAGGACGAGCGTGTGCTCACGACACCGCAGGGCGCCCACGTGCGCGTCGCCGCTGGACAAGAGGCGCTCAACCTCTGCGCCAACAACTACCTCGGCCTTGCCGACCATCCGGCGCTGGTGGAAGCGGCCAAGGAGGCGCTCGACCGTTGGGGCTTCGGATTGTCCTCGGTCCGCTTCATCTGCGGGACGCAGGAGATCCACAAGGAGCTCGAGGCCAGCCTCAGCGCGTTCCTCGGCACTGAGGACACGATCCTCTATAGCTCGTGCTTCGACGCCAACGGTGGGCTCTTCGAGACGATCTTGGGCGAGGAGGATGCCATCATCTCCGATGAGCTCAATCACGCCAGCATCATTGACGGCATTCGCCTCTCGAAAGCTCAGCGCTTCCGCTATCACAACCGCGACATGGCCGATCTGGAGCACCAGCTGCAGGCCGCATCGAGCGCACGCCGCAGGCTGATCTCGACCGATGGCGTCTTCTCGATGGACGGCTATGTGGCTCCCCTCAAAGAGATCTGCGACCTGGCCGAGCGCTATGACGCGATGGTGATGGTGGATGATTCCCACGCGGTCGGCTTTGTCGGCCCGACCGGCCGCGGTACGCCCGAGCTCCACGGCGTGCAGGAACGTGTGGACATCATCACGGGGACGCTCGGCAAAGCGCTGGGAGGGGCCAGTGGCGGCTACACCAGCGGGCGGCGCGAGATCATTGACCTGCTGCGCCAGCGCTCGCGGCCCTACCTCTTCTCGAACACGCTGGCCCCGGCTATTGTCGCGGCTTCGCTCAAGGTGCTGGACCTGCTGACACACTCAGACGATCTGCGGGCGCGCCTGCGCGGCAACACCAAGCTCTTCCGCGAGCGCATGACCGCGGCGGGCTTCGATATCCTTCCCGGCGACCACCCTATCGTCCCGGTGATGCTCGGTGACGCCCACCATGCCGCACAGCTGGCGGACCGGCTGCTGCAGAATGGAGTCTACGTCATCGCATTCTCGTATCCGGTCGTGCCTCAGGGCAAGGCGCGCATCCGCACGCAGGTCTCGGCGGCGCACAGCGAGAGCGATCTCTTGAGCGCGGCAGCCGCTTTCGCGAAGGCGCGTGACGAGCTCGGGCTGTGATGGCCCGGGGCAGCATCCCCATGACGATCCTCCCCGGCCCAGGCTCACGAGGGTCTGGCACGCCATCGCGCACGCGGGACCGCAGATGATCTCCCAGCGTCTCTGCGAGAGCGCGCAGAGTGGCAGAAGCGATTGACAAATGGTCCGTCGCCATATAGTCTGACCCAGGTGTGCCGCACGTGAGCGGCGTCATGGTGGCGGCGAGTTGAGTCACGGAACCAAGACATGACAGTAGAAGATGGCGCTCTCTGGCGGCGTCACCAAACCGCGGTGGAGGGACACGTGCTCACATCACGCGGTCTTTCGATAGTGCTCCCAGCCTACAACGAGGAAGCCGTCATCGCCGAGACCGTGGCTCAGTGTGTCAGCACCCTCTCTAGCCTGGCTCCCGACTATGAGATCGTGATCGTCAATGATGGCTCGCGCGATCGCACCGGGGAGATTGCCGACCAGCTTGCCGCGGAAAACCCCCGCGTGAAGGTGGTGCACAACCGGCCAAACCGTGGCTATGGCGGCGCGCTGACCGCCGGCTTCGATGTCGTGACCAAGCAGCTCGCCTTCTTTATGGATTCCGACGGCCAGTTCGACATCACCGATATCGCCCGCCTCATCCGGCTGCGAGAGGAGGGACACCGCGTCGTGCTGGGCTATCGCCAACACCGCAACGATCCGCGGCTGCGCCTGATTAACGCGTGGGGCTGGAACACGCTTGTCTCGCTGCTCTTTGGCCTGCGTGTGCGCGATGTTGATTGCGCCTTCAAGCTCTTCGATACCAATTTGATGCGTGTCTGCGATGTGCGCTCAGAGGGCGCCATGGTGAACACCGAGCTGCTCGTCAAGATGCGGAAGTTGGGGGTCGCGTTCGTCGAGGTGCCCGTGAGGCATTATCCGCGCACTCACGGCCAGGCGACCGGCGCCGATGTCCGCGTGATCCTCCACGCATTCCGCGAGCTGCTGCGCCTGCATGGCAAGCTGCGGTCGTGGTCGGCACCACTGCCCCCCGAAGAGCCCGCGCCCACCGCGTGACCCGCGCCGGCCCATCAGCCCTGCCGGAGCGATGAGGGACGCGATCGCGGGCTGCGCGGCTCGCTGATCTGCTTGGCCAGCTGTGCGGTGTGCTCCGCCGTCTCATTGATGGCATGTGCCTGGGCGCGGCTTTCCGCAATGACAGAGTTCATCAGGCCGAGCACGTGATCACACGCGGCACGGGTGTCGTCCAGCGCGTTGCCCAGGCGGGCTGTCGCCATCACCGCGTCACGCGCGCTGCGCACCGTCTGCTCTGGATCAGTGCTGCTGCCCGGCTGCGAGATATCCGACCACAGGCTCCCGGCGGACCGGCGCAACGTCTCGTGGGTCTCATTGAGCGCGGTCACGGCGCGATGGAGATGATGCGCCCCGGCAACGACCTCCTGGGCGAGATGTTCATGCCTGCGTGAGGCCACACGCTGCGCCGTCACACGATGCTCGATCACATGCGCCATGCCACGCATTCGCCGGACCTCGCCACCAAGCTGGCTGAGCGCCACGTCCGACCGGCGCATGAAGAGCCACCAGCCAAGCAGTGCCACCAGGCCCGAGATTGCCGCCGCTGAGCCGCCAAAGAGCATCCCCTCAGTGCGCGCGTCGCGCTCGATGGCAGCCTCTGGGCTCACCACAGCTAGCGCTGCGGCCAGAGCGCCATCCTGGTCCACCAGCGGCGCATAGGCAGCGACATATGCCGTGCCTTGCTGAGTGAGTGTGCCGTGCCATGTCTGGCGGCATGCCTGCGCGCTCGTGGCGCATTCCGCCAGCAGGCTGGCCTCCGCCGCCTGGGGAGCCGGCACACCGTCGGCGACGAGATGCATCGAGGGCGATCCAGGGTTGGAGACGCCGAGCGTGCCAGCCTGGATGAGATAGAGGGTCAGATGGTCGCCAGAGGCTACCTCGACCTGGCCGAGGTCCGCCTGGCTGTTGGAAAGCGGGATGCGCTGGGTCGCGGTGGCCAGCATCAGAGTGTTGCCGGTGGCAACGATGGAGGCGCCGGGAGGGGTGATCATGGCTGCCGCGATGCTGGCCTCGTGGGTTACCCGGTCGCTCGCTGCGGTCAGCGCGTGCTCGCGCGCCAGCCAATAGCCCAGCGGACCCAGGAGCAATGCGGGCACAAGCATCGAAAGGGCGATCACCGGGATGACCATTCGGCTCTGGCGCGGCAGCCGCGCTACGATCACATGCTTGTGGCTACCGGTCATCTGCCGCCGGAGGTCTTTTCGTCGTGCACGCAAACCGGCAGCTCCTTACCGTGGTGGATGGACATCCGTGCCCACCTGTGTGAATCTCTGTGGCGATTCTACTACGGATCAACGTCGCGCGCGGTTTTCCTATATTCACGGGGCGAGACAATTTCTGACCTCGGGTCATTTTCACGCCGCGCATGCCCTTGACTTTCTGTTAGCAGATAACATATGTTAACGTCAGTTCGGGTTAAGCGGCGGTCTCCAGCCGGAGGTGTCGTTCCAGATGGAGGCTGGGTTTCTTGGGCTGTCGACAATAGGCGATGAGGCCGCAGACGAGGTTGACGAGGAAGTTGCGGGGGCTGCGGTGGCGGGTGTGCTCGATCTGGGAGATGTTCTTGAGCTGATCGAAGATGGCCTCGATGATCGCGCGTTTGCGCAGGAGCAACCGGTCGGCGGCATCGAGGAGCCGATTGGCCATGTTGCGGCGGAGCTTGGTGATGAGGCGTACGCCCTGTTCGACAAAGAGCCGTTCGGCCAGGGGCTGCGAGATGTAGCCCTTGTCCCCGAAGAGCTTGCCAAAGAGGCGCTTCGCCAGGTGGGGAACGGGGTGGCGGTCATCCACATTCCCCTGGGTGAGGCAGAAGGCGAGCAGTTCGCCCGCGTCGTTGACGACCACATGCAGCTTGAAGCCGTAGAACCAGCCGACCGAGGTTCTGCCACGTCGCGCGTCGGCAGCGAAGACCCGGTGCTGGCCGATGCGGGCGGGATGGCAGACGGCGAGTGGGGTCGAGTCAATGAAGCTGAGTCCCGTACAGGCCCCGAGGTGGCGCCACAAATAGGCCGTGAGGGGGAGGAGCACCGAGGGCATGAGCTCGACAAAGCGGCTGTAGCTCACCAGATGGGGAAACTCGCGGCGCAGGTGGATGTGGACGTGCTCGGTGTAGTACGCCTTGAAGGTGCGGTAGTGCGAGGTATGGAAGAGAATGAGGATCGTCATGAGCTCGCTGGGATGCAGTTCCCCCGCTCGCAGGCGTTGCCGCGTCCTGCTGGTCAGCAGCTCCCGGCGCCAGACGGGCTCAAAGGCGACCCAAAACTCATCTACGTCGACAAACAAGGCGAGTATACTGTCCACGACACGCCTCCTGGGGCTGAGCACGTTTTCCACTTGCTCTAGCCTACTAAGAGGTGTCTTTCTTATCCCGAACTGACGTTTGTTAGATACATACCCTCCTAGAGCGCAAAGGCCGGCTCCCTGATGACCACTGATCTCACCATACGCATCGTGCGCGGCTGCTGCCCGCATGACTGCCCCGACACCTGCGCCACCCTCACCGAGGTGACCGATGGGCGCGC
>DASWAC010000104.1:0-2119 GCA_036391335.1 Ktedonobacterales bacterium | reverse complement strand
TGCTGTATGTGAACGGAAAGCCAGTCGCCTCGAAGCTGATTGGGCAATATTGGACCCAGCCGCAGTACTTCCACGGCCGACCCTCCGCGACGAACAATCCTCAGGGCACCCCCGCGCCATATTCGGCAGACAACTCGGGCGCGTCGAACCTGGGCCCGACCAACGCCACCCTCATCAAGACGGTGCAGCAGCGGATCGATGACCTCAAGAAGGAGAACCCCGACGTGCCAGCGGGCACGCCGGTGCCAGTGGATCTGGTCACGGCGTCGGGCTCAGGCTTAGACCCGGATATCTCGGTCGCGGGGGCGTATTATCAGATCCCGCGTATCGCCAGGGCACGTGGGCTCACTCAGGATGCCGTCCGCCATATCGTGGACCAACACATCACCGGGCGCTTTCTCGGCCTCTTTGGCGAGCCACGGGTGAACGTGCTCGAGGTCAATCTCGCGCTGGATGGCATCAACGCGCAAGCGAGTGCGTAGGAGCGCGCGACCTTTCCTCAGAAGGGTCAGACGAGGCAGGAATCAGAAGACCATGGCCAGTGATGAGCGCCCCAATCCAGACGAGCTGCTGGATCGTTATGGACTGCGTGACAACCGGCTGCCCACCGCGCCGGCGCCAGGTGAGAGCGGCGGGCGCCAGGTAGCGCGTGGCCGGCTGCGCATCTACCTGGGCATGGCCGCCGGGGTGGGCAAAACGTATGCCATGCTGGGCGAGGGGCTGCGCCGCAAGGCCCGTGGCACGGATGTGGTGGTTGGCTACGCCGAGACCCACCGGCGCCCCCTCACAGAGGCCCAGCTCGGCGATCTCGAGGTCATCCCACGCCAGGTCATCACCTATCGCGGTGTCTCGATGCAAGAGATGGATCTCGATGCGATCCTCGCGCGGCGCCCGGCGGTCGCGCTGGTGGACGAGCTGGCGCACACCAATGTGCCCGGCGCGCGCCACGAGAAGCGCTATGAGGATGTCGAGGAGCTGCTGGCCGCGGGCATCACGGTCATCACCACACTCAATATCCAGCATCTCGAGGGCATGAATGACCTCGTGGAATCCATCACGGGGGTGCGCCAGCGCGAGACCGTGCCTGATCGCGTGCTCGATGAGGCAGACGAGGTCGAGCTGGTTGACATCTCGCCCGAGGCGTTGCGCGCCCGCATGCGCCATGGCAACATCTATGCGCCCGCGCAGGCTGAGCGCGCGCTGAGCAACTATTTCACGCAGAGCAATCTCACCGCGCTGCGTGAGCTCGCCCTGCGCCGGATGATGGAAAAGACCGAGTCGCAGCTCGACTCGATGATGCGCGGCAGTGGCGAAGAGCCGCTGCGCCCAGAGGCCGCAGCCGAGCGGGTGCTGGCGGTCTTTAGCGACGACCCAAGCGCCAGACAGGTGCTCCGCGAGGCCTGGCGACTGGCACGTGGGCTGCGTGGCGAGCTCATCGCTGTGGCTGTGCGTGAGCCCCATCCCCCCACAAACGACCAGCTCGCGCGTCACCTCCAGCTCGCCGAAGACCTTGGCGCCGAGACACTCCTGACGGAAGCGCAAGACCTGACTGGCGCGATCATCACGCTGGCGCGCGAGCGTGGCGCGGCCCATATCGTGCTGGGCGTGCCGTCCCTGGCCGGCTGGCGGCAGCTCCGGTTTGCCCTCCACCTCACTCGTCTCCTGCGCGCGCAGACAGGCGCGGATCTGCATCTCATCACGGCAGAGGTGAATCAGCGAGAGCCGTGAGATGCTGAGCGGCTGAGCCGTAGAGGCTCGCCTCACTCGGACTGGACGTGCGGCTCACGGCGCGATGGCCGGCATCAGGCGATCGAGCACAGACCACTGCGCTGACGCGCCGATAGACGTCAGGCCCCGCATCACAAGACACCCGCGATGGGCTCATGCGGCGTGCGGCTCGCGCGCACCGTGGGCGCTTCCTGTCGCATTCGGCTGACGGTGGCGTCTTCGAGAACGGTCGTCGGAGGCTTCAGGCACCCGGCGAGCACCAGCTGGAACGCGGTCATGCTCCAGCCCCACCTGCCGCGCCACCACCTCGCGCGGCCAGCTTCGCGATCTCCTGCTTGTTCAGCTCGATTGCCGCCTGATAGAACCTCACCAGGAACTCGAGCTGCTCTGT
>DASWAC010000103.1:0-4813 GCA_036391335.1 Ktedonobacterales bacterium | reverse complement strand
GTGACGAGTGCGGCTGGCGCGGTGGGTGTGGCCTACTGGTGGCGCACCGCGGACTACGCGGAGTGAGCTGAGACTCCAATGTCGTGGTGGCGTTGGCGGGGCGTGTCTCGTCAGCTATAATAGAATGCGCTCGATATGCGCGGGAAGCCGCCGCGCGACGCCATCCCCCACCCTCAGCGCCGAGGAGTGCCCACCACCTATGCTCAAAGAACCTCTCCTCTTTCTTGCCCGGCAGGAAAGCATTCGCCAGTTTGTGGTCTCTAATGGCGTGGCGCGACGTGTCGCTCGCCGCTTCGTCGCGGGCGAGACGCTCGACGATGCCATCGCGGCCGCCAAGGCCGTCAATCGGAAGGGCATCAGCGCTACCCTCGACCACCTGGGCGAGAACACCTCGGACATCCATGAGGCGCAGGCCACCGCTCAGGGTTACCGCGCCATGATCGACCGCATCGAGGCGGAGGGCATCGAGGCGAATATCTCTATCAAGCTCACTGCGCTTGGCCTCGATATCAGCCCTGAGTGCTGCGCCGAGAACCTCGATCACGTGCTGAGCCGCGCCGCTGAGGCAGGAACCTTTGTCCGGGTGGATATGGAAGGCTCCGACTACACTCAGCGCACCATTGATATGGTGATCGCGGCCCATGCCCGGCATCCAGTGGTGGGCACCGTGCTGCAGACCATGCTCTATCGCACCCCCACCGATGTCGAGACGCTCATCGAGAAGGGCATCCGTGTGCGGCTGGTCAAGGGCGCCTATATGGAGCCCAGCTCAGTGGCCTACCCGCGCAAGGCCGATGTGGACAACCAATATGAGAAGCTGATGCTGCGGCTACTGGAGCGCGGCACGTATCCTGCCATCGCCACGCACGATGAGCTCATGATCGAGCAGGCGCGCCACTACGTGGCCTCACGTGGCATCACGCGGGCACGCTTCGAGTTCCAGATGCTCTATGGCATTCGCCGCGACCTGCAAGAGCAACTGGCCGCCGAAGGCTATAACGTCCGCGTCTACGTGCCCTACGGCACGCAGTGGTATCCCTACCTCACGAGGCGCATGGCCGAGCGTCCGGCGAACCTGCTCTTCATTATGAGCAACACGCTTCGTGGCTAGCTCGCGGGGTGGGCGCGCCGGCCGCCAGCCTGGCGCATGAGCTGCTCACGTGAGATCCAGATCTCCTGGGGATAGGCGCCATAGGTGGTCCCACTCGCCAGCCGCGCCACACCCTGTGGATGATAGAGCGCCAGCAGGCCGGTCATGAAAAAGCGGTCCAGCACGGCATAGAGGCTCCTGGGCCGCGCACGGATGGTGAAGCCCAGCCGGCCGGCGGCGCGACCAAGCAAGGTGACGCCGTAGAAGGCATCTACGCCGCGCGGAAAGTCCTCGCGCTCGCTCCACGCGGCCAGGGCGCGCATATCCTCGGCGAACATGCGCAGCAGATCCCACGTGCTCTGCTCCCCTGAGATGCGCGCGAGAGCCTTATTCTGCACATGCAGCTCGCCGACGAGCGTACCTCGCGTAATCGTGACGCCGTCTGGCAGCGTGATGGGCCGCCCGTGATAGCGGGTGAAGCGCACCAGTAAGAGGTCGTGCGGCGTGCCCGGAATCCGCTGGGGTCGCCAGAGCCAGGCGGTGAAGCGCTCCCAGAGCGGCCACACTCGCAAGAAGCCACGCGCGTGGCCGGAGTGGGCTCCTTGCGCGAGCCGCCATCCCGCTCGCATCTGCCTGCGCCGCCCCGGGGGCTTACCCACCTGCGCCCGGCCTCTCGCGCCGCACCATGAGGATGAAGACCGCGCCGGCGATCAGAGTAATCACCGCGACGGCAAAGACAAGCCGATAGCCCAGCGCGCTTTGCCCTGAGGCTCCGGTGAGCCCGAGAATGAGGCCGCCTATCAGCGGCGCGACCACCGCCGGCAGCGTAGTGGCGATGCTCCACAGTCCCATGTCCTTGCCTGCCATGGTCAGCGAGGGGAGGGTATCCACCGCCAGCGCCCAGTCTGTGCTGGTATAGGCGCCATAGCCGAGGCCAAAGAGCAGGCCGAGCGGCCAGAGCGGCGTGCCGGCCGGCAGCACGACGAATGCCAGCGCGGCGAGCGCCATGCACGCTGTCGAGGCACACACCACGGGCACGCGTCCAATGCGATCAGAGAGTGTGCCCAGCCAAAACGCGCTGACCAGACCACCGAGCAGAGCGAGCAGCGCCAGGACTGCCGTCTCCTGGACGAAGTTCGTGATGTGGGCGACGTTGGCGAAGTAGTATTCGATGAAGGTGAGGAAGAGAGTCAGCCCCGTCATGACCGCGCACCGGGTGAGGAAGACCCAGAAGAAGTCATGTTGTCGCCACGGCGCGCCCCACTCGGCTAGCAGACGTCTTCGCCAGCTCATCGGCTCAGGCGTGGCGATGACCACCGAGAGAGGCGCCTCGCGCACCCGCAGCAAGGTGACGCCCACGGTCAGTAGCAGGACCGCCCCGGTGATCACATAGAAGAGCGCGCTGCCCTGCTTGGTGACACCGGGCGCAGACGTAGCGCTGACGGCTCCGAGCAGCGCGCCCGCCAGCACCAGGCTGCCGCCGTTGCCGAGGATCGTCATGAGCCCCATGTAGCCGGAGGCCGTGCCTCGCTGCCCCTCAGGCACGAGATCGGGAATGAGCCCCTGATAGCCTGCCGTGCAGATACTATTGCCAAGCTGGAAGACCAGGAAGCCGATCAGCAATGTGGCGAGGCTGCCCGTCACGGCGAGCACGACCGCGCCCAGTAAGAGCAAGAGGGCGCCGATGCCAATGTAGGGGCGACGCCGGCCATAGCTGCCAGTCGTGTGGTCAGAGCGCGCGCCAACCCACGGGGGAACGACGAGCGCGATGAGCGCGCCGAGCGCAGAGAACCAGCCGAGGAATGTCGCCTGCTGCGCGCCACCGACCTCGCCTGGCGAGACAAAGAGAAGGATCTGTGTCGGCAGGACGATCGGGAGGAGCGCCGCCGTCTGCACATTGAGGCCGAGCCATAAGAGACTGAGCGTGACCTGTCGCCCAGGGGTCAGCGCAGCAAGCGGCATCGCCCGCTCGGCAGATCTCATGGATTCGCGTTGGTCCATAGCATCCGCCCCACTTCTGCTGATTCGGCCACACTGCGGAGATCCCTGAGAGCGTGGTTGAATTGTAGCGTGAGGACGCCTGGCTGGCAATGGTCCGATGGGGTGAGCGTCTCGGGCGCATGGGAATGGAGCCAACGATGGGCGCACACAGCGGGCAGCTTTCCCACCTGAGATGGCCAGACGGTTGCTGGGCCGGCGCGTCGCCGTGCTCGCCGATGAGCTGGGTCCCGACCCAGGGCGCATACGCGATTGGGGACTTCTCCAGGCCGTGCTTTCCGCCTGCTGAACCCTCGGAGATGAGGACGATGCGCGCCAGGCGGCCTTCATGATGGGTGTGTGGCCGAGGCTCTCTCACCTGTGCGGGTCTGACCGGCTAATCATAGCCCGCGACGTCGCGCTCGGCAATCACCCTCGTGATCGTCATGCGCACCAGCAGCTCGCCGGGCACGGCATTGCGCTTGCCAAACTCATCTGCCCGCTCGGCTCCCATGTAGCGCGCCCCAATCAGCGTGGACCAGCGCAGCATATCCGGCGGATTGTCCTCCATGCGGACGGTGCCCTCGATGGTGACAAAGGAATAGAGCGGCGCCTGGTCATCCACACAGAGCGCGACACGAGAGTCACGGCGCAGGTGCTCTGCCTTTGCGCGGTCAGTGCCGGTCGTGAAGATGATCTCGTCGCCTGCCAGCACGAACCAGATGGGCACGACATGCGGCCGGCCATCGGCGCGCACCGTGGCAATCTTGCCGGTGCGGGTGCCCCCCATGATGAAGGCGCGCCACTCGGGCTCAGTCATCCTCGGCATGGCTCATCACTCCTCCTTCTGTGCGGCTGCATTCCAGACGCTCTTGCAGCGTAGCATAGGTCCCGCCCCATGTGTTGGGCAGCCCTTTGGGTCACGCGTTGCGAGTGGATAGGGCAGACGCTAGAATTCACCTATGGATACCCTCGCGCTCAAGATCATTCTCACCCCACTCCTCTTCGGCGCGGTGAGCCTGGCGGGTCGTCGCTGGGGACCGGCCGTCAGCGGATCACTCGTGGCCTTGCCGCTGACCAGCGCGCCGGTGCTCCTCTTCCTCGCGCTGGACCACGGGCTCCGCTTTGCCGCCGCGACCGCCGGGGGCATCCTCGCGGGCACGATCTCCGGCGCGCTCTTCTGCCTCGTCTATGCGCGACTGGCGCGCCATACCGTCTGGGCGCTCTCGACCGCCGTCGCCACCCTGGGCTATGCCGTCTGCACGCTGGCGCTGCGCTCTGCGGCCTTGGCGCTGCCACTGCTCGTCGCGATTGTGCTCGTGGCGCTGGCCGCCGCGCTGTGGCTGATGCCGCCTGGCGACAACAAGCCCTCGGAGCTTGCCCTGCCATGGTGGGACCTGCCCGCGCGCATCCTCATCGCCACGAGCTTCATCATCGCCATCACCGCGCTCGCCCCCGCTCTGGGCCCACACCTGAGCGGCCTCATCACGCCGTTCCCGCTCTTCACTACCATCCTCGCGGCCTTCGCGCATGCGCAGCGGGGTCCGGCGCAGGCCATCAGTGTCATGCGCGGCGTGGTGACGGGCCTGATGGGCACAACATTCTTCTTCTGGGTCGTTGCGGCATGGCTGCCTCAGTTGGGGATCGCGCTGACCTTCTCCCTCGCCGTCGGCGTGACCCTGCTGGCGCAGACGCTCTCGCTGCGGGCGCTCTCCGGGCGCGGCTTCCATGCGCTATGCTCCAGCT
>DASWAC010000102.1:0-3894 GCA_036391335.1 Ktedonobacterales bacterium | reverse complement strand
CTGGCTGCGGCCGTGGCCCGTCAGGCGCTGCGTCAGCTGAGCGGAGACCAGCTTCGTGCCGCATCAATGCTGCTAGTTCTCGTGGAGGCAGAGCTCGGCGGCGGGAATACGGGCGCCGCAGAGAAAGCCGCCCTACAACTGCAGCACATAGCGGAGGGCGCGGAAGTTCCCGCAGTTGCGGCTCAGGCTGCTCTGGCCCTGGGCAAGACTTCCATCGCGCTGGGGGCGCCGGAAGCGGCCGCACAGCACTTCGAGGCTGGCCTCACAGCGCTAGGCAACAACTATCTCCCCCTGCGCGCCGCACTCCATCTTGAGCTCGCTCGCACCTACGCGAATAGCGCTCCAGCGGACACGATTGTCAACGCCGAGGCGGCGCACAGCATCTACCAGCGCCTCGGCGCCCCCGAGGTGGAGCTGGCTGCTGATCTGCTCAAAGCGCAGGGGAGGGCGGTGACCGCAGCGTCGCCGCGGCCGACCGCGATAGAAGTGCTGAGCCGGCGGGAGCGAGAAGTGCTTCCGCTCCTGGCCATGGGTCTCTCCAATCCCGCTATCGCCAAGCGACTCTTCATCAGCCCCAAGACGGCGGAGCACCACGTCAGCAGTATTCTTAGCAAGCTGGGTCTGCGCAACCGCGCTGAGGCCGCCGCTTTTGCGGTGAGCTTCCAGATCAGTCAGGACCCGACAGGGCCCTCGGGGGACTAGCTCTCTTGCCAGAGCGAAAGATGCGGGGGTGAATGGGGGAAGTCCCCGATGCGATATGCGTGCGCTGCAGTCATGCTGTCAGCAACGGCCCGCGCAGGCCACCTCGTTACCTCGTGGAGGAGGCACCCCATGCAACACGATCTCGGCAACAATCCCCAAGTCGGTGCGGTCACGAAACGGACCGCTGTCATCAAAGGTCTCCGGATCGCCTATGAAGACGTTGGTCATGGATCACCAGCGGTGGTCTTGATTCATGGAGCATTCGGCAATCGGACGCATTACGCCAAGCAGATGGAGCACCTCGCACCGCAGCATCGCGTGCTGGCGATCGATCTGCGGGGGCACGGCGAAAGTGATGTTCCGCAGGAGGGGTACAGGCTGCGCGACTACGCCGAGGACGTGGTCGCGGTGTGTGAGGCGGCTGGGCTCGATCGCTACCTGCTTTGTGGCCACAGCATGCCGGTAGCCCTGATCGCCGCGTCGCTCACACCTGACCGAGTGGCCGGTGTAGCTCTGCTGGACGGCACGATCTTATTTCCCGAGTCACTGCGCTCGCAGGTCCTGGCCAACGTCGTTCCCGTACTGGAAGGCGATGGTTGGGTTGAGGCCATGCAGGGCTATCTTGTCGGGCGGGGGATTGGTCCCTACGACTCAGCAGAGTTGAAAGCACGGGTACTGACAGAAATTGCGCAGGCTCCAGCTCAGATAGCCGCCCCCATGATGCGTGATGTCATGACCTTGGACTTCAGCCATTTCTTGACTGGCAGTTACCCCCTGCTGTACATGCATGCCAGGGTGCCAGCGGATCTCACTCGCCTGCGGGAATTGCATCCTGACGTCCTGCTGGGGTCAGTTGTGGGGTCAGGACACTGGATGATGCTAGCGGTTCCGGACCAGGTCAACGCCATGCTTGATCGCTTCCTCTATATTGTCGGCTCGCGCGCTCCGGGTGGCGATTGACGGAGCCGGACAGCGGGCACTTCAGATCTGCAGAGGTGCTGCCAAACAGTGCTCCACGAGGCCATACTGGCGGCCGATCAGCCCTTTCCTCATACGGCGTGAAGGAGCAATTTGGAGGATGGATCAAGGCATAGATGCCGCGGTCCATCCTACCCACAGCGGCTAGGCAGCAACTCTTGGAAGAGTCACCCTGTAGACCCTGGCGAAGTGGTTGGCGAGGAGCTGCTGGATCCCGCCTTTCTCGCTCGCTTCCTGCTCCAGCTGGTCGAGGTGTTAGATGAGCAACTCAATGCGGCCGTTTGTTCCACCGCCGTATGCGCCCGCCTCTCGCTCTCCTTCACGAGCTGAGGAAGTCAACAGGGCCACATGTTCCTAGAGTGCGCTCGGATGCTGGGCGAGCAATCGACGCTCGAAAGCATCGGCTGCTGTGGTGGGCCCACCTGCCGCGGCGAAGGCCGTTGCCACCCGTTTGGCCCCGTCAACCTTCGTCATCGCTTCCCTCACCTTCACGCGCAGCCGGTCAGGGCGTAGTTGGCCCGCAGGGAGACGGGTGCCTGCTTCCGCGACCTCGACACGTCGCGCCACCTCGAGCTGGTCGCGCCCAAAGGGCACAACACACACGGGCACACCACGCGCCAAGGCTTTCTGGGTGGCGCCCATCCCTCCATGAGTGATCACACACACTGCACGGTCGAGCACGGCGCTGTGGGGCACGAAGGGCTCTATATGCGCGTTGGCTGGTGGATGGAACTGCGCAAGGTCTCCGGCGGGCGCGGTGGCCACAATCGTCACGGGCTCTTCGGCGAGGGCCTCGAGGGCGGCCAGAATGAGTCTCCCATCATCTTGGAACTCGGAGGAGGTCGTCACCAGGACGATGGGCTGCGTGACCTCGGCAAGCCAGGGCGGAGACTCAGCCGGGGGATCCCATGAGCATGGGCCGACCATGACCACGCTCGATGGCCAGTCGCGGCGGGGATAGTCGAAGGGCTCAGCGGTCAAGTAGAGCAGGAGCGGTGGGCGCCGGAATAGGTCATCTATTTTGGCGAGCGTCGGGAGTCCCAGCCCGCGGCGGACGCTGTTGACCCCTGGGAGCATCGTGCGCTCGAGCAGCCCCAGGACCAAAGGGCGTAGGAGCTGGTTGCGCAGCCGCCCGAGTGGCCCCCGCGCAGGGGCGAGGCCAGGCCCGAAGGGCGGGACGTCAGGGGAAGGCAGCGGGAGGGGATAGGGGCAGAAGGTCGCCCAGGGCCCGCCCCAAGCCTCGGCAGCGGCAAGTCCACCCCAACTGTTAATGTCCACAAGCACTGCGTCTGGCTGTTCTTCAGCGATCGCTCGTTGGAGATCTGGTGCATCATATATCGCCCGGGCGCAGAAGGTGCGAACATTCCGGCGCAGCGCAGCGGCAGGATTGTGCACCTGCCAGTCGTCCATCGCGATTGCATCGACCTGGGCGCTAATAGGCGCTGCCGCGAAGCCGCGTGCTCGCATCAGCGGCACCTCTGAGGCGAGGGTCCGCAACGCAATCTGGTGGCCGCGCCGGTTGAGCTCATCCAGAATGGGCGTCAGTGGGAAGAGATGCCCGCGTGCGGGCGTGGTGTAGGCAAGAATCCGAGCCATCAGGTCCCTCCCATCATCGGGTCGAGCAACTCACATAACGCCAACTCCGCTTGGTCACGACTCAGCTTTCGGTCGCGGCGGAGCAGCTTCCACACATACACATCCGTCACGGCCATGAGCCCGGCCAGCCGCCGTACTCGTTGGTCGCCGTGCAGGCTAGCCAGCGCAAGAGCAAATACCTGTTCACACCACCGTGTGTGGACCTCACGTCCAATATCTGAGATGACACGCAGGCCCGGCACTCGTTCCTCTTCCGCAAGCAAGCGCAACACCGCATCGCCGAGCTCCTCATAGTGGTCGAAGAGGATGTGCACCGCGGCATGAAGGTCCCCGACCGGAGCTTCGGCGCGCTGCTGAGTGATGCGTGTCGCCTCGTGCTCAGCCGCAGCCACTAACAAACCCTGTCGATCCCCAAAATGACGGATGACGGTCGTCAGGGCAACCTCAGCGCGGCGGGCCACGACCTCCAGCGGAAGGTCGAGCAGCGGTTGCTCCCAAAAGAGGGCCACGGCAGCTTGCAGGATACGAGTGCGCGTGGCGGCAGCTGCCTCGGCACGCGCATTCATGCGATAGCGACGCTTCGAGGGCGCCTGATCAGCGTTGATATTCATGCAAGTA
>DASWAC010000101.1:0-9316 GCA_036391335.1 Ktedonobacterales bacterium | reverse complement strand
CACGACGGCGTGTGCGGAGGATGCGCCAGGCGCGCAACCGCTGGGCATCCATCTGGAGGGGCCCTACATCAACAGCGTGCGCCGGGGCGCCCACATGGTCTCGTGGCTGCGCACGCCCGATGCGGCAGAGGCTGAGCGGCTGCTTGCCGTGACAGAGGGCGCGCTCCGCCTGGTCACGCTGGCCCCAGAGCTGCCGGGCGCTGAGGCGCTGATCCGCCGGCTCGTCGCGGCTGGTGTCACCGTGAGCATCGGGCATACGGACGCCACGTACGAGCAGACGCTCGGCGCCATCGCGCTCGGAGTGACCCACGCGACCCACTGCTGCAACGCCATGCGCCCCATGCTGCACCGCGATCCTGGGCCGTTGGGCGCGCTGGCCCAGGCGCCGACCGTCCTGGGCGAGCTCATCGCCGATGGCGTGCACGTGCACCCCGCCGTGATGAATGTCGTCATCAAGGCGCTCAGCCCCGACCGGACCATCATCATCACCGACGCGCTGGCAGCGGCGGGCATGCCCGACGGGCCATTCGAGTTTGCCGGGCAGCCGGCACAGGTCATCCATGGCGCGGCCCGCCTGCTGGATGGCACGCTCACCGGCAGTGTGCTCACCATGGCGCAGGCGCTGCGCAACACGCTCGACGCCGCCGATGTCACGCTCTCACAGGCCGCTGGCATGCTCACGCGCAATCCTGCGCGGGCCGCTCATGTCGCCGACCACAAGGGCTCTCTCACCACCGGCTTTGATGCTGATCTCGTCATCCTCGATGCGGACCTCACGGTGCAGGCGACGCTCTGCCGTGGCGAGCTGGCCTATGCGACCGATGTCTGGCGCGACCGGCTGGCGGACGCCCTATAGCGTGCGGGTGACCTTGTGCAGGCCGCGTGGCACATCGGGATCGAATCCCCGCGCCAGTGCGAGACGCAGCGCCAGCGCCTGCCCAGGCACGACTGCGGTGATGGGGCTGAGCCACTCGGGCACGGGCGCGGGCAGCGGGAGCGACGTCTGGGCAAGGCTGAGCGCCTCGGCCACATCCGAGATGACGAGCAGATCCGCCTGGCGCCGCCGGAGGTCCTCCGCAAGGTCGCGCATATCGGCGTAGGTCGCGCCGGATGGCATGCAGAGCAGCGCCGGGGTGCCCGGCTCGACGGTAGCGATGGGCCCGTGACGAAAATCCGCCGAGGAATAGGCGGTGGCCATCGTGTAGGTCAACTCCTTCAGCTTGAGGGCTACCTCACGTGCCGTCGCATAGTTATAGCCGCGCCCGATGACGACGCAGCTTGCCATCTCACGATAGCGCTGGGCCTGCTCCGCGATGGGCTCGGTCGCGCGCAGGGTCGCTTCGAGCGCGTCGGGCAGGGTGTCGAGCTCGGCCAGACGCTCTGGGCGCCCGCTCCACGCGGCGGCGAGCATGGCGATGACCGCGAGCTGCGCGGTATAGGTCTTCGTGGCGGCGACGGTGATCTCGGCCTCCACACCCAGCTCGATGACGTGATCCGCGACGCCAGCCAGCGGCGAGGCAGGATCATTAGTGATGGCGATGGTGGGCCGTCCCTGGCGGCGACCCGCTTCGAGCACGGCGACGATATCCGGCGATTGGCCTGACTGCGAGATCCCGATGACGAGGGCGCCATCCATGCGGGGCGTGGCGTGATAGAGCGTGTGCACCGACGGCGCGGCCAGCGCGACGGGATACCCCGCCAGGATCGCCCAGACATACTTCGCGTAGAGCGCGGCGTGATCTGAGGACCCACGCGCGGCGATCAGGACATAGCCGCATGGCGGGAGTCCGGCGCACAGCGCGCTCATCAGCGGCATCTCGCGCCGCAGCAGCTCACGGATGACGGTGGGCTGGCTGGCGATATCGTGTTCGAGCAATGATGGCATGGCCGCGTCCTCCCCTCCGAGCAGAGTATACACGGCATATAATACGGTGGTCTAGACATCATATTGACAAAATCTTTCACACGCTTTATAGTGACTCTCGATTTCTCTCTCCTGCCACTCGTGCCTTCCGTCTGCGCACCCAGTCCCGCAGGCGGGTGGCGCGCAGCCCGCCACGGCCCTCTCTGAGGAGGACCAGAAAGGAAGGGTAGCCGTAGAGCGTTCGCATGGCCCGCAGCATTCCTTGCCTCGTTCCCGTCACGCGCTGTTGCGTTGGCGGCTTCATGGTCGCTTTCCAGGAGGTTCTGTATGGCCCTCGGCTGTCTCCCCAAGCCTCACCGTCCCACACGACTCAAAGCCCTTTCCACCGCAGGCAGCCTGCTGGCGCTCATTGCCCTCAGCGTCGCCGCCTGCGGACAGTCCACCGCCAGCAGCAACAAGACGCTCACGGCGATCTGCTCGGTCGGCGGCTCGTACACGCAGAACATGAGCCCGTTCAGCCCCAATGTCAATTGTGGCGTGGATGGCCTCGTCTATGAGAATCTCGAGTTCGTCAACGGCATCACGGGCAAAGAGACCCCGATGCTCGCGACCGGCCACACCTGGAGCGCCGATAATAAGACGCTGACATTCACCATTCGCCAGGGCGTGAAGTGGTCGGATGGGAAGGCCTTTGACGCCAATGACGTCGCCTTCACCTTCAACATGATCAAGCAATACCCCGGCGCGGACGGTAACGGCCTATGGAAGAAGCTCTCCAGCGTGACCGCGACTGACGCGAATACCGTCACGATGACCTTCAGCGATGCCGCGCCGGTGCTCCTGCCGTTCATCGAGGGCACCTACATCGTGCCACAGCATGTGTGGTCCTCGGTGGGCGATCCCACCAAGTTCACCAACACCTCGCCGGTGGGCACTGGTCCGATGAAGCTCAAGAGCTTCTCGCCACAGCTCATTAGCTATCAGAAGAACTCCGGCTACTGGCAGGCGGACAAGGTCAAAGTTGACCTGCTCAACTATCCCGTCGTGGATAGCAACGACACCGCGCTGCTGAAGATGGCCAGCGGCCAGGCTGACTGGACGGGCATCTTCTCCGCCGCGCTCAACACGGCCTTCGTGCAGAAAGACACCGCGCACAACCATGTCTATATGGTTCCGGTCGTGCCGGTGCAGATCGTGCCCAACCTGGCGAATCCCTTGCTGAGCCAGCTGCCGGTGCGCCAGGCCATCAGCGCCGCGCTCGATCGCCAGCAGATGTCTGTCTCGGGTGAGGCCGGCCTCGAGCAGCCCGCCAGCCCAACCGCGCTGATGCCCGGCCAGGAAGCCTATCTGGACGCCAAATATGGCGGCAAGCTCCCCGAATATCCGGCGGCCGACGCCGCGAAGGCGGGGCAGATCCTCGAGGCGGCCAGCTTCAAGAAGGGCACCGACGGCATCTATGCCGACGCGGGCGGCCACAAGCTCTCATTCCAGGTGACGGTGCCGGGCGACTTCACAGACTACGTGCAGGACCTGCAAATCGCGCAGCAGAACCTGAAGGCTGCTGGCATTGACCTCCAGCTCAATAAGGTCTCTGATGACGACTGGCGCGCCGACCGGGCCGGGCACAAGTTCGACCTGATCATGACGGGTGGCTTCTTTGGCCCAACGCCTTACTATTACCTGAATCCGCTGCTCAACAGCGCCTCCATCAGCGGCGCCAATGCGACGAACTGGGCGGGCTGGAATGATCCTACGACTGACCAGCTGCTGAACCAGTACACCACCTCGTCTGACCCGGCGACGCAGCAGAAGGCCATTCAGGGGCTCACCGCCATTATGGCGGACAAGCTCCCCGTCATCACCGTGCTCGACGCCATCCAATTCTTCGAGTACAACACCACCCACTGGACCGGCTGGCCCACGCCAGAGAACCCGTATGCCATCGGCTCTGCCTATCAGCTGGCGGCCGGCGACAACGAGCAGGTGCTGCTGCACCTCACCCCGGCCTAGCGGCGCCTGAGGCAGGCTACGCGCGAAGGGGGCGGCAATTCCCGGTCCGTCCCCTCCGTCGCACCTGACCAGCGGCCTGGCGCATGCTATCATGGGCCTCAAGACCGCGCTCAACGCACTGACTCATAGCCAGGTGGATACCACGAGCGTATCCGCGCAAGGAGTCTTCCGATGCGCCGCCTGTTGCGCCGCCTTGGCATCTATCTGCTCGCGATCTGGGCCGCCATCACGGTGAACTTCTTCCTGCCGCGACTTGCGCCGGGGAATCCCGCTGCGGTCGTCTTCGACCGGCTGGCGCAGCATGGCAACGTGAGCCCAGAGGCGATCAAAGCGCTGGAGATCGAGTTTGGCATCAACACGACGGATCCACTCTGGCTGCAATATCTGAAATACCTCGACAACCTCATCCACGGGAATCTGGGCGTCTCGACGAATTATTTCCCCAGCAGTGTCGGCGACATCATCCGCCAGGACCTCCCGTGGACACTGACGCTGCTCACGGTGAGTGTGCTGCTCAGCTTCACGCTGGGCACGCTCATCGGCATCTACATGGCGTGGCGGCGAGGCTCGGCGCTCGACACGATCCTCTCCTCACTCATGACCTTCTTCTACTCCATCCTCTATCCCTGGCTAGCACTCATGGCCGTCTATTTCCTGGGCTATCGCTTCGGCTGGTTCCCCTTCGCCGATGGCTATGACATCGAGACCACCCCCGGCTGGAATCTCGACTTCATCGCGAGCGCAGTGCGCCACGCCATCCTCCCGGCGCTCACCATCATCGTCTCGACCGTCGCCGGATGGATGATCACCATGCGCAACTCGATGATCACCACTCTCTCCGAGGACTACATCATGATGGCCCGCGCCAAGGGTCTCACCTCGCGCCGGGTCATGTTCGCCTATGCCGCGCGCAATGCCATCCTCCCCAGCGTGACGGGCTTTGCCATCGCGGTGGGCGCGGTAGTCGGCGGGCAGCTGCTCGTCGAGATCGTCTTCTCCTATCCCGGCATCGGCTACGCGCTCTTCCAGGCCATCCAGAGCCAAGATTACGCGCTGGCGGACGGCATCTTGCTCTTGGTCATCATCGCGACCGTCGTGATGAACCTCATCGTTGATGTGCTCTATGCCGTGCTCGATCCGCGCATGCGCCAGGAAAGGAGCGCCTAACCGTGAGCCAGACTACTCTGCCGCCCACTGCCTACGCACCCGGCGCAAGCCCGCCGGACCGGTCGCCATCGTTGCCGGTGGGGCTGGCGCGTGCGGCATGGCGCATGGTGACGCTGAACCGCAAGGTCATGGCGGGCAGCAGCATCGTGGGCTTCTTCGTCCTGGTCGCCATCATCGGGCCATTCGTCATGACGCAAGACCCCATGCGCTATACACGCAACCTGCTCGCGCCTCCATCGGCCGCGCATCTGTTGGGCACCAATCAGGGTGGGCAAGACCTCTCCAGCCAACTGGTGGTGGGCACCCGCGACTCCGTCACCTGGGCCTTCGTGGCCGGGCTGGCAGTCACGGTCATCGCCATCACCATCGGCCTCGTCAGCGGCTATTTCGGCGGCATCATTGATGATCTGCTCTCGCTCATCACGAATGTCTTCCTGGTGATTCCCTCATTCCCGCTGGCCATCGTTGCCGTCGAGTTCTTTAGCCGGACGACGCTCACCATCGTGCTGATCGTCGCGCTGACGAACTGGCCGTGGGGGGCGCGTGTGCTGCGAGCGCAGACGCTCTCCCTGCGCAGCCGCGAATTCGTCACCGCCGCGCGGGCCAGCGGCGAGCACACCTGGCGCATCATCTTCTTCGAGATCTTCCCGAATGTGATCTCGGTCGTCGCCGCCAGCTTCATCACCACGACCATTCAGGTGCTGCTGGCCATCGCGGGGCTCGAGTTCCTCGGCTTTGGGCAGAGCTCGATCGTGAGCTGGGGCACCATGCTCTATGACGCCTATTCGGGGGGAGCCTTGCTCATCGGCGCGTGGTGGTGGTTCGCACCGCCAGGTATCTGCATTGCCTTGCTGGGGGCGGGCCTGGCGTTGCTGAATTTTGGCATTGACGAGGTGGCTGATCCGCGGCTGCGCAGGCGGGTGCGCCTCGTGCGCCAGAAGAAAGCAGCCACCGCATGACCAAGGATTCCCCGGCGCTGGACATCAGACATCTCAGCGTGGACTACCACAGCGAGAGTGGGACGGTGCATGCCGTCGCCGATGTCAGCCTCACACTGCGGCGCGGCGAGGTGCTGGGCCTGGCGGGTGAGAGTGGCAGCGGCAAATCCACACTGGCCTATGCGCTCGCGCGCCTGCTGCCTACGGTGGCATCCATCACGGCCGGTGAGATCATCTATGCACCAGCGGTGGCCGGCAGTGAGCCGGTGGACGTGCTGAAGCTGACCGAGCGCCAACTGCGCGCCTTCCGCTGGGCGGATCTCGCGGTCGTCTTCCAGAGCGCGATGAACTCGCTGAACCCGGTGATGACGGTGGGCGCGCAGATTGACGATGTGCTACGCACGCATCAGTCCGAGCTCTCGCGCCAGGAGCGGGCCGCACGCGCCGCCGAGCTGCTGAAGCTGGTGGGCATCGCGCAGGACCGGCTGCACAGCTTTCCGCATGAGCTCAGCGGTGGCATGCGCCAGCGGGCCGCCATCGCCATCGCACTGGCGCTCTCGCCAGAGATCATCATCATGGATGAGCCGACGACGGCGCTCGACGTCGTCGTGCAACACGAGATCCTCACCGAGATCCTCCGCCTGCGCCAGCAGCTCGGCTTCTCGGTGATCTTCATCACCCACGACCTCTCGCTGCTCCTCGAGATCGCCGACTCCATCGCCATCATGTATGCCGGGCGCATCGCCGAGCTAGCCACCTACGATGACCTGCGCACGCGGGCGGCGCATCCCTACAGCTATGGGCTGCTCAGCTCGTTTCCTCGCCTACGTGGACCCCGTGCCGTGGCCAGCGGCATCCCCGGCACGCCACCTGACCTGCGCGCCGCGCCCCCTGGGTGCGCCTTCCATCCGCGCTGCCCGCTGGCCTTCGCGCCGTGCATGAGTGAGGTTCCGGTGCTCCAGCCGCCGCCCGGCACGATCTCGCCGCTGGTGGCCTGCCACCTCTATGACCCGCGCTTCCGCGCGACGCCGCCCACCACGAGTGAGCTTGCCAGCGCCTATGCGACCGCCGCGCAGAGGGAGAGCCAGGCATGAGCACCCCCAGGCCAGACGCCGTCGTCGAGGCGATCCACCTGCGCAAGGCTTTCCCGGTCCATCAGGCGAACCCCCTCGCGCGCTCGCAGGCAGTGCGCGCCGTCGAAGACGCCTCTCTGGCGCTCTTTCCTGGGCAGGCCACGGCTATCGTCGGCGAGAGCGGCAGTGGGAAGACGACCATCGCGCGCATGCTGGCCGGACTCTATGCGCCCTCCGGCGGGACCATTCGCTTCCGCGGGCAGCCCATCAGACTGCGTGGCCGCGCCCTGCGTGAGTATCGCCGGCACGTGCAGATGATCTTTCAAGACCCCTTCTCGTCGCTCAATCCTACGCATACGGTGCGCTATCATCTCAGTCGCCCGCTGCGGGTCTATGGCCACGCGAGATCGGCGCATGAGGTGAGAGAGCAGGTCATCGCCCTGCTGGAACGCGTGAGCCTGACACCCGCCAGCCAGCTCATCGAGAAGTATCCCCACGAGCTGAGCGGCGGCCAGCGCCAGCGGGTGGCCATCGCGCGTGCCCTGGCCGCGCAGCCGGAGGTGCTGCTGGCCGACGAGCCGGTCTCGATGCTCGATGTCTCGATTCGCCTCGACATCCTCAACCTGCTGCTGCGCCTCAAAGAGGAGGAGCGGCTCGCGCTGCTCTTCATCACGCATGACATCGCCAGCGCGCGCTACTTCGCCGAGGAGACCCTGGTGATGTATGCCGGGCAGATGGTGGAGGGCGGGCCAAGCGAGCTGATCATCCAGGAGCCCAAGCATCCCTACACACAGCTCTTGCTTTCCGCCGCGCCCGACCCAGACCGCTTCAGCGAGGGCGGCTCATCGCGTCTGGCCACCCTGCCCGCACGCGGCGAGATTCCCAGTCTGGTCACGCCACCGAGTGGCTGCCGGTTCCATCCACGCTGCCCACACGCCATGCCTGTCTGCCGCGAGCGCTTCCCCGGCCGCACGCAATTCGCTGATGGACGCTGGACCCACTGTTTCCTCTATGGCGAGGGCGAGCCGGCAGGCGCACCGGGGCGCAAGCCGGCGAGTGAGGTCACGCCATAGCGAGCCTCGCGCCCACGCAAAAGGGGCACGCGCTCACGTGCCCCCTCGCGTCTCATGCCGCGCTAGCGCCTAACGGGCCATGATCTGCACCCGGCGATAGGGATCTTTGCCCACGCTGCGGGACTCCAGATTATAGCGGTTGGCGATCTCATGCTGCATGCGCCGCACATAGGCATTCTGCGGGGGCAGCACGACATGCCCGTTCCCATTGTTCAGCAGCTGGATGCTGGCGTCCTCTGCCTCGCGGATGGCGAGCATCGTCGGGTGGTCGTGCTGTCTCGCCTCGACCGCGTTCTCGCTGTCGCGCAGATCCACGATGCGCTGCAGGCACTTGCGCATCTGCCCCACCGTGTTCGTCTCGACCACGAAGACATTATCTGAGGGGAGCTGGCTTTGCTGCCTGCGGAAATAGGTGCGCGAGGTGATCACCGCGTCGGCCTCCGCCGGATTCGAGGTGACGTCGAGATTGATGCGCATCTGCTTCGCGGATTCCTCCAGCCGCTCACGGCTCACCCCGAAGGGATAGATCCGCAGGCGTGGGCGGGCGGGCTGCCGGACTCGCGAAACCGACCCGGTGGTGCCGGTGGGCTCGGCCAGCATCAGTGCCTCCGCGTCGTCGGCCATGTCTTGCGTCATGCCCTGCCACACCATGCCGTCATCCGTCATGTGCCGCGGATCATTCAGGCCGCGCTGCTTCCAGTCATCGCGACTGCCGCGCCCGTTGGCGGCCCGCCCATTCTGGCGACCATTGCCACGGCCATAGCCTGACCGCGCGGGAAGCTCCGGACGCATGTCGGTGCGTTCGGCTGTGGCGACCTGCGTCATCTGCTTCGTCACATTGTCGTTTTCGTCGCGTGTGCGCTGCTCGGCCAGCACGGTGTGCCCCCGCAGCATGGCATCCACAGCGGCAGCCACATCGCGGTGGATGATGATCTCGCCGTACGCCAGCTGCTCGATGAGGACATCGAAGGTGGGAGGCGCCTTGCGCTCGAGGACCGTCTTCTGCGTCCCCCGCCGCTTCGCCTCCTCATCCCCCAGCGTCACACTCTGGATCCCCCCCACCAGGTCCGACAGCGTCGGGTTCACCAGCAGGTTCTCCAGCGTCCGCCCATGCGCCGTCCCAATCAGCTGCACCCCCCGCTCCGCAATCGTGCGCGCCGCCGCCGCCTCCAGCTCCGTCCCGATCTCATC
>DASWAC010000100.1:0-14516 GCA_036391335.1 Ktedonobacterales bacterium | reverse complement strand
GGTGATGCGGTGGCCAAGACGATGCTTCCGAGTCGTGTGAGCGCGGGCGCACGCCATTGTGGCCCGTGCGAGGTTGGCACGAGTATAGCATGCCCACGGCTCACCTCGCACAAGACACTGGCTCGAAGCGAGCCGTACACGACCCCAAGCGCGTGGGCGCCGTCAATAGATCTGGTGGGTCATCACGCCGCCGTCCACGGTGAGGCTGGCCCCCGTGATCCACCGGGCGGCAGGCGACGCGAGGAAGAGGCACGCATCGGCGACATCCTCCGGCATGCCCAGTCGGCCCAGTGGCGCGGCCGCCTGGAAGCGCCGCACGCCATCCGGCCAGCTCGTCTCTATGCCTTCCTTCCAGATGAGGCCTGGAGCAACGGCATTCACGCGGATGCCATGCGAGCCCAGCTCGCTGGCGGCGGCGCGGGTGAAAAGGAGCACGCCCGCCTTCGACGCGTTATAGTGGCTGTGCCCCGGCGCGGGATTCTCCGCCTCGATCGAGGTGATGTTCACGATCGCGCCGCCAGTGCCCAGGGCGATCATCTGGCGGGCGGCCGCCTGTGTGCAGAGGAAGACGCTGCGCAAGTTCGTCTGGATGATCCGCTCCCATTCCTCGGGCGCCATGCTCAGCAGGTCTGCCTGGGGATAGATGCCCGCGTTATTCACCAGCACATCAATGTGACCAAAGGCATCCACTGCCGCGCTGGCCAGCCGCTCGACCGCCGCCGGGTCAGCCAGGTCGGCCTGGTGTGCCACCGCATGGCCTCCGCTCGCGACGATCCGCGCCACCAGCGCGTGCGCGCCCGTCTCGCTGGAGTGATAGTGCGCCATCACTAGGGCGCCCGCCTCGGCGAAGCGCGCCGCGATGCCCGCGCCGATGCCACTGCCCGCGCCGGTCACCAGCGCGACCCTGCCGCGCATGTCGAGCAAGCTGCTGACGGGTGGCGCATCCATGGGGGAATCCTCCTGTGGTGGCTGGTGTGATGCCTAGGGCGTGAGACCGCGAATCAAGTCCGCGAAGGCGGGATACTGCGCGATGAGTGCGGCGCGGTCGCCCAGCTCGAAGTCGGCATCATCAAAGGCGGGCGCCATGGTCGTGCCCATCAGCGCCCAGTCGCGGTGGCGCGCCAGCGCGAGGCGCGAGCCCTGCCAGACCCCGCTCGGCACGACGAGCTGCACCCGCTGGCCGGATGCGATCTCCTGCCCGAGGGTGAGCGTCTCGCCGTGCCCATCTGGGTGCAGCAGCAGCATCTCGACCGGCTCACCCAGGTAGAAATGATACACCTCGTCGGTGCGCAGCCGGTGGAGCGCTGAGAACGCATCACCATGCAGCAGATAATAGATCGCGCCACTAAGGGGCCGAGCCGCGGCCCCACGCCCTGGGAGCACCGCCGTCTCCTCAGCGCGATAGGTCACGCGGAAGCGCCCGCCCTCCACCGGCAACGGCTCCAGCCCCAGCAGCTCGATGACCTCCCGCGCGGTGAGCATAGTAGCCACTCCCTCTAGCGCTGGTCGGCCTTGGCGAGCGTCGCCTTGCCCGCCGGGCGCGCGGCGCGGCTGATCTCACGGTAGAGCAGGACGCCAGCGACGAGGAGCAAGATGAAGCCGGGCGCGCCCACCTGGAACGGCGTCACATCGGTCACCCGCAGCATGATGACGACGGCGTTGATGAGGGCCAGGCTCAGGATGTAGATGCCGCCGATGAGCAGCACGGTGCGCCCGCTGGCGAGAACCACCCGCATCATATGGCGCAGCACCTCGCGGTCACGCTCCGACACGGCGACCGCGACCACCGCCGAGGCCACCGCCAGCGCGATCACCAGCACCGTCCCGAAGCCCTCGACAACGTGTGAGAGACTGGTTGGGCTGAATGGATTGAAGAGCTGGAGGGCGCCCACTCGGGCCGCTGCGGCCTCATTCAAGAAGCCCGTCGTGAGGTTCGCCAGGTAGGCGATGCTAAAGGCGGGAATGAGCCACGCGAAAGGGGTCAGCGCGACGCTCAGCGACTCATTCATCGAGGCGCCCACAGACGCCAAGATCGAGCGCAGGGTTCGTGTCGTCGTGCCTGCCCCGGAGGGCAAGAGCGCGCCCACCACGACCAAGAAGCTGAGCGCGATGGCGGCGCAGATCAGACCGAGCGCGACATCCACGCCCTGCAAGAGGTCGATCGGGCCATTGGGGCTCAGGTGGAAGAGCTGGCTCAGACTGACCTCGACCAGCGGCGGCCAGGGCGTGATCCCCAGGCCGCGCAGCACGAAGTTGCGGCCCACGAGGTCCGCCAGAAAGCCCAGGACGAAGAAGAGGAGCGCCGCACCCGCGAAGTCCGCGGCGAGGCGGCCGTAGCTGCCCAGCGCGCCACTTCCGGCTGGTGAGCGCCGGGTGACGCCAGCCGCCAGGATGGCATAGAAGACGATGAGGATGATAGTGAGCAGCAGATAGGTCCATGGGCTGCGGGTAAAGGAATGCGTGCCCAGCGGCTGATAGACCGCATCGAGGGCAAAGAGCAGCGCGAAGATGCTCGCCGCGATCGAGAAGACGAAGCGCGCCAGAGAGCGATAGGGCGCGACGATCTCTTGCAGGGTCAGGAGGAGCATCGCGAGAAAGAGATAGAGCGGGAGGGCCTGGAATTTGCCGAGCGCGGCGCCAAAGCCGGAGCTGAGAAAGGCCAGATAACCCATGAAGACGAGAATCGGCAAGATGGCGCGGGCGCCGCTGGAGGTCGGGGTCGCGGCGGGACTCGGGGTGGTGGACTGTTGCGCTGAGAGCATGGCGTGCATCCTCTTTTCATCGGCGCCACACTGAGGGAGACGCTTTCCCCTCCATCTCAGATCATAGGCGCAGGCGGCCAATGAGACGAAGCTGAGAGACGGCAGCGCGCAGCCCGCGAAGCTGACGCAAGCCGCACGGCCGGTAGCCAAGACGGGGTACCGGTGTTGGTATGGTCGCGGCGCATACTATACAATGCCCACGGCGTCGCAGCCAGGCTCTTTGCTACCCATGAGGCGGTCTTCCCCGCGCTCATGTCATGCTGATGGGCCACGGTAGAGGTCACGATCAGCCTGAAAGAGGCGTAGACGAATGGCGCATCCATGGGTGTTTGCTGTCGCGAATCAGAAGGGTGGCGTGGGCAAGACCACATCCACCATCAACCTGGCAGCCTGCCTCGCCAGCCTGGGCCGCAGAGTGCTCGTCATCGACCTGGACCCGCAGTCGAACACCACCACTGGCTTCGGTGTGGATGCCCATCGTGTCGGTAACTCGATCTATGAGCTGCTGGTCAATGAGACCATCACGGTGCAGCAGGTCATCAAGCCACAGGTGCGCCCGAATCTCGACCTCATCCCCGCGAAGGTGGACCTCTACGCCGCCGACATCGAGCTGGTCTATATAGATAACCGCGAGTACCGGCTGAAGCGTATCCTTGATTCGATCATCCAGAATTACGACTTCGTGCTCATCGATTGCCCGCCCTCTCTGGGCCTGCTGACGGTGAATGCGCTGACCTCCGCCAATGGCGTGATCTTGCCTTTGCAGTGCGAATATTTCGCCCTCGAAGGCATGCAGCAGCTCTTGAACACGATCAAGCTGGTGCGCGAGCGGCTGAATCCGCGGGTGTTCCTGTTCGGCGTGGTGCTCACCATGTATGACGCCCGCACCCGGCTCGCCTCTGAGGTGGTCGCCGAGATCGACCAGCACTTCGCGCGCGAGAAGTTCCAGAGCATGATCCCGCGCAACGTGCGCCTCTCTGAGGCGCCAAGCTATGGGCTGACCATCCTCGAGCACGAGGCCCGGTCGCCTGGCGCGCTGGCCTATAAGGCGCTCGCTGAGGAAGTGATCGAGCGAGCGACCGCCATGGAGGCAACACATGTCTAAGCACCGCCACGGCCTCGGCCGTGGGCTGGATTCACTCATACCCTCAGGGTCCATGCAGCCTGCCGACGCTGACGACGGCACGCCGATGGTGCGCGTCTCTCAGGCCAGCGCCGGGAATGCCGACGTCTTTGAGGTCCCAGTTGACGCCATCTTCCCAAACCGGCAGCAGCCACGCTCGCCTATTGGCGAGGATAATGAGGATCTGCAAGACCTGGCGCTCTCCATCGAGCAGTTTGGCGTGCTGCAGCCATTGCTGGTCTCGCTAGAGCAAACCCCCGACGGGAGCGCGCGCTTCCATCTGATCGCTGGTGAGCGCCGCTGGCGCGCGGCCCGGCTGGCCGGCCTGGTGACCGTGCCGGTCATCGTGCGCGAGTCATCCGCGCGTGAGCAGCTCGAGATCGCCCTGGTGGAAAACCTGCAGCGCGCGGACCTCAACCCGCTGGAGACCGCGCTGGGCTATCAGTCGCTGATCGACGAATATAGCATGACGCAAGAGCAGGTGGCCGACCGGGTGGGCCGCAACCGCGCCACCATCGCGAATACGCTGCGCTTGCTGCATCTGCCCGATGAGGTGCGCCAGGCGCTCATCAACACGCCGAAGACCTTCAGCGAGGGCCACGCCCGCGCCGTGCTGATGATCTCAGGCGAGGCCGAGCGCATCGCGGCGAAGAATCAGATCATTTCGCAGGAATTGAGTGTGCGTCAGGCGGAAGAGCTCGCCCGCCGCTATAACCAGGCGGCATTGCAGCTCACCGCTGAGGACCGCAAGGGTGGTGGGCCACGCCCGCAGAGCATCGAGACACGCATGCTCGAGGAGGAGTTCACCCGCGCCATCGAGATGAAGGCGCGCCTGCAGCGCTCGACCCGTGGCAAGGGCTCGCTCACGCTCTATTTCACCTCACCTCAGCAGCTCGAAATGCTCTATCAGCGCATTGTCGGCCAGCCCGGCCAGGGCATCGTTCCCTTTGCCGAGAGCGAGGCGGACGCGAACGACGTGATCAATGATCCCTGGGGGGCGCGCTTCGACGACGAGGGAGACTAAGAACAGCTCACCCAACTGGCCTCCGCCCGATGGCCCTCACCCCCTATCTCACTGGGGAGCCTAGAGCAAATGAGCGTTCTGGGCCTTTGGGCTCTCCTCACCGTGCTCCGGCACGTCAGCGCGGAGAGAGGCAACACCCGGTTTTGATAGGTGTTCTAAGCCTCACGCGCCCACCCCATGCGGACTGGGACGACGCGCGCCCATCACCACAATCTAGACAGCATTGGCATCGCCGCCGAGGTTGCCCGCTCCGCGTTATCGCTCGCCCCGCGCCCTCACGCGCGCTTGGGGACGCCCTGACGCAGCTTTCGCGATGGCCAGTCGCCATGGTACTTGTGGGAGTGTGCGAGACACCTGAGTCCGTGCTAGACTAAAGAGACTTCGTCGGAATCTATGCGATCGGCTTGGGAGGGATCCATCGGGCGCCGCCATCGGGCGTCACCTGGCAAGCAGCAGAGAGCGGCATTTCAATGGCTGGTGACTTCATCGATCGCCATGTTTCTATCCGGATTATTCTCGCCCTGGGCATCACGCTTCTGACCTTGCTGGTCATGCAGCAGGCCGGGGCAATCATCGCCACGTTTGGCGATGTCATCCTGATCTTCTTTCTCGCGTGGGCGCTCTCATTCCTGCTGCGCCCGGTCGTCCTGTGGCTGACGGCGCACCGTGTCAAGCGCGCTGCCGCGGTCGTCCTGGTCTATAGCGTGCTGACCGCCCTGCTGATCGTGGGCGTCGTCTTTGCAGTGCCTGTCACCGCGCAGGAAGGCGTTCGCGTCTTCGCGGAGCTAAACACCCTCTTTTCGGCGAAGAATGCGACGGGGCTCAACACGCTGCTCACCCATGCGCTCGAGCAGGCTGGCATGGCGCCTGCCGACGCGACGAACGTCTCATCGCAGCTCACCGGCAAGATTCCCGAATGGAGCAAGCAGCTCGAAAACGCGCTCTTCTCGGTTCCGCAGTCGCTGGTGGCCCCCGTCTTCAGTGTCTTCACCGATATCATCTTGATCATCGTGATCTCAGGCTACATGCTGTCGCACGGCCCGCAGCTCTTCGAGCGCACCCTCGCGCAGCTGCCCCCACTCTGGGCGCGTGACATGCGGACCTTCCAGCAGAACACCGTCCGCATCTTTGGAGGCTTCTTCCGCACGCAGCTCTCGCTGGCCGCCATGTATGCCCTCATCACCTATCTGCTCCTCTTCTTCGTTGGCCAGCCAAATAGCCTCTTCGTGGCAGTGCTCACGGGCTTGCTGCTGATCGTGCCCATCGTTGGCCCGGTGATCTCGGTCTTTCCATCGCTAGCGCTCATCTGGCTGCAGCAGCAGCCGGGCGGCACGCCGGTCGTCTCGACGCTGGAAGTGCTGGTGGTTTTGCTGGTGACCCAGCAGGTCATCTTGCAGGTGCTGGCTCCCAAGTTGATGGGCGACAGCCTCGGCGTGAATCCCGTGCTGCTCTTCGCGGCGCTCTTCATTGGCCTGAAATGGGCGGGCGTCTGGGGTGCGTTCTTCGCGGCGCCGATGGCCGCGCTGGCCCAGGCGGTGGGCGCAACGTATTGGGATCGTGCCAAGCTGCGCTGGCGCGCCTTCCTCGATCCCGCGCCGTTGGCCGAAGAGGCCGCGCGCGCGCCGGAATCCTCCAAGTCGCACGGGGAGATCATCATCCCATCGGCGGGCGAATCGAGCGCCCACATCCCCACCCCGCGCTATGCGAACGGCTCGCTCAACGTCGGCGATAGCCCGGAGCCTCCAGCCGCGGCGGCACAGCCGGGCTAGCAGGCTGGTAGCCAGTGTGCCAACAGCGCCTCAGTGAGGCAGCGCCATCTGTCTTTGGGAGGTGTCGCACATGCGGCATGACATCGAGGAGATCTTCGCGGCTGCCGGGTGCGTTGGCGCCCTTTGTGTCCAAGACGCTGAGGGGCAGCAGGAGATCGGAGTCGCCGCCGACCGGCCCGTCGTGGCGGCGTCGGTCATCAAAGTGCTGGTGGCCGTGGAGGTGGAGCGGCAAATCGCCGCCAGCCGGCTCGACCCGTGCCAGCGCATTCGCCTGCCAGCCCAGGGGCGCACTCCCGGGCCGGTGGGATTCTCACTCTATGCCGACGACGTGGAGGTCTCGCTGAGGGACCTTCTCGTCCCCATGCTGACCATTAGCGACAACGTTGCGACCGACGCGCTGTTGGCGTTGGTCAGCATCGAGGCGTGCAATGCCACTGCCGCCGAGCTGGGACTGGCCGAGACGGTCATCGTGGACCGCTATCACACCATGATCGATGCGATCGCACAGGCGGCGGGGTTTGCCAGCTGGGATGCGCTGAGCACATGGGCAGCACAGCCGCATTCGAGCGCTTCCTCAGCGCTCGTCGAGGAGCGGGTGCGGTCCTCAGCACCCATGCAGGCGCAGACCGCGACCCGAACGACGCCGCATGATATGTGCCGGCTGCTGCGCCTGATCTGGTCCAATCAGGCGGCTCCCGCCGAGGCATGCCGCCATATCCGGCACCTGATGGCGCAGCAGCTCACGCGCCATCGCCTTGCGACCGCTTTCGCGCCACCAGCGCGGGTAGCAGCCAAGAGCGGCGGTCTCCTCGGGGTCTACCGCCACGAGGTTGGGGTGATCGAGTATCCAGATGGCCGCTGGTACACTGCTGCGGTCTTCACGCGCATAACAGATGCGAGCCGTGGCGGAGGCGTGATCGATGCGGCCATCGGCGAGGCGGCCGCGCGAGCTGTCACCCTGCTCGCTCCCAAGGAAGCGGCGGAGCCCGACCTGTAGCTCAGCTCGACGAGCCCCGCCGCTGCCCAGACACGAGCGCGAGCCAACAGTGCCTCAGTGAGGCAGCACGAGAGGCGACCGGAGGGATCCCAGCCGCCTCTCGCATTCTCCAATCGCTATTGTGCCAATGCCGCCTGGCGCTGGCGGCGACGAGGCAGGCGCAGGCCGGGCAGGAAGGTCCACCGGCCGATGTCTTTCGCCGCGAAGCGCCAGACCGCCAGTGCCGTGAGGACCACCGTCACGCCAAGGATGACGCCGACGGCAGTCCAGTCGAGGCCGTTGATCATCGGGCTCCCGTAATAGTGGAAGAGCGCGAGACCCTGGACGGCATCAGGCCAGCCGGCCGCAGCCCCGGCAAGCTGAATGCCATAGGTGGCCGCGAGCAGGATCGAGAGCACCGTCACCAGCAGTGAGCGGCGGATCCACGTGGCCAGCAGGAAACCAGCCGCGAGCACGATCAGTCCCCATGGCGCGGAGCCGAGCACCGCCTGCGCGAGGTTCCCGGTGTCGAGCGTGAGGCTCGCTCGCGCTGCCGCGAGCAGAATCGCCCCGAAGGCGACCGCTACGACGAACACGATGCCCAGAGCCGCCGCGCCGATGCGTGCGAGCATCGCCTTCGCGCGGGTTTGCGGCGTGGCCAGCACCAGATCGAGCTGTCCCTCAGCTTCGGTGCGCTCCCAGCCATTCACCTGCGTGACGGCCATGGCCGCGACCAGCAGTGGGATGTAGGAGATGAGCAGGTTAAGGAAGAATGCGTTGCCGCTCGCACTGCTTCCACCGGCCATGGCCTTGAAGATCGGCTCATAGATCGTCCCCTTGAAATCATCCAGGAGGTTGAGCTGCAGCTGGCGGGTGATGGCGGTAAAGACGGTGAAGAAGGCGCCAAGCCCAACGGCCCACCAGAAGGCGCGCGGCAGCTCGATGGCGATGGCCCGTGAGGCCAGCGACCGCAGCGACCAGCCACTCTGTGGGGCTGCCAGATGGCCACCGGGGAGGCTCACGCCGGCGGGCACGACGGGAATGACGCTGCCCACATCACGGCTCAGGAAGAGCACTGCCGCCGCCCCAGCGAACACCACGACAAACACTACCAGGATGCCGGCCGCGCCCCAGTTCATCCCATAGTCTTCGACCAGTGGCTTGCTGATGCGGAAATAATAGACCGGGGAAAGCCGCCCGACCCATTCGTTCTGTGGCGAGACGAGGCCGATGGAGTTCAGCACGAAGGCGAGCGCGAACAGTCCGCCGGTGATGCCCGCCGCGCTGCCCCGGTGGCGAGTGAACTGTGACACAAAGAGGCCGATGCTGGCGATGCTTGCTGCCAGAAGGCTGATCATCAGGCCTTCTTCCATCGCAGCCGCAAAGCTGAACCGCAGAGTCTTGACCGTGGAGACGCCAGCAAAGGCGAACAAGCCAATGAATGCCCCGATCAGCAGGAGCGCCACCAGCAGCGCGCTAACCTTTTCCACCGCTACTCGCGCGCGTGAGCGAGGCATCGAGAGCAGCATGTCGAGCTGGCCGGATTCTTCCTCACCGCGCAAGAGACGTGTGCCGGCGAGCAGGCCCCAGATGGCGACCAGAGCGACGAAGAAGGAGTACTTCGCGGTCGCATAGCCGCCCGTTGAGCTCAGCGCCTTGGGGAAATCCCACAGCCAGCCGATACTCTGGAAGGCAAGTAAGAAGGCCTGCTTGTCCTTTGCGGACACGCTGCCGACAGCGGAGTCATACGCGGAGACGACCACGAGCATCAGCAGACCCATACCGAGGCCCCAGCCGAGGATGGCCGTGCGATAGCTGCCAAGCGTCTTGAGGAAGATGCTCCTACGCATGTGCCGCCTCCGGCGTGGTATGCGCGCCATTGTAATAGCGGAGGAAGACGTCTTCGAGCGAGGGCTCGTGCGTCGTGAGGTTGGTAGCGTTGTGGTCGGCGGCGGCTTTGACGATGGGGCCAAGATCACCACTCACGATGACCTTCACCGTGTCCCCATCCGCGGTGACGGAGTGCACCCCGGCGAGCGACGTGAAGACGTCTGTGCTCACTGGCTGAGGAAAGGTCATCGTGACCTCATGCTGGCGCAGATCGCGCAGCGAGGCCACCGTATCCACACGGATGAGCTCACCGTCGCGGATGATGCCGACGTGCGAGCAGACTTCCTCGACCTCAGGCAAGATGTGCGACGAGAGGAAGACGGTGCCGCCAGCACTGCGTGTCTCGAAGAGGAGCTTGTTGAACTCTTGCTGGTTGAGGGGATCGAGGCCGCTGGTCGCCTCATCGAGCACGAGGAGCTTTGGCTTGTGCATGAAGGCCTGGACGATGCCGACCTTTTGCTTGTTACCACGCGAATAGTCGCGGAAGCGCTTGCGGGTGTCGAGCTCGAAGCGGTCCACCAGCTGCTTGACATACGCCTGGTCCACACCACCACGCAGGTGCCCAAAATAGTCGATGAGCTGGCCGCCGGTGAGGTCAGGGTCGAGCTGCGGGTCGCTCGGCAGATAGCCGACGAGACGCTTCACGGCTACGGAGTCAGTCCATACATCATGGCCACCAATGCTTGCGCTGCCGCTGGAGGGTCGCAGCAGCCCCATCAGCAGGCGTATGGTGGTCGTCTTGCCGGCGCCGTTGGGCCCAAGGAAGCCAAAGATCTCGCCTTCCTCGACGGCGAGCGTGACATCCTGAATGCCGCGGCTGCGTCCATAGCGCTTGGTGAGGTTTTGTGTCGTAATGATTACTGCCATGCCGTCTTGACTTTCCAGCCGGCCACTCGGTCGGCACACGGCGGCGCGCCTTAGGCGTCGCCATTCATCACAGAAGCTGGGGGTGGATAGGAAGGTTGTGCTGATGATGGTCCTCGGGTCGCCCGGCGCGCTTCCCGGCGCGCTTCCCAGCGCGCAAGCAGCCCACTGCATTCCTCCTCAAAAAAGGCACAGAAATCCAGCATCTCTTCGATGCGCGCGCGTGCTGTGGGGTGGTCATCCGGCAGAGTTTTGAGGGCATGTTGCCCCATGCGCACCAGTGGGGCAAGGTGTCCGGCCTCGGCTGCCAGCCCCCGGCCCCAGGTATCGCCCGTCTGGCGATAGAAGTCTCGCCGGTCGCCGGGGACGGCCACCCGCTCGGCCATGCTGAGGGAGAGGGCCAGGCGTATGTTCGTTGAGACCGAGCCGCGTGAGATGCTCAGCAGCCTGGCGATCTCATCATGTGGTATGGGCTGCTCGGAAACCATGAGAAGCCCGACGATACGCCCAAAGATGCGTGGGAGGTCAAATTGAGCAAAGTAAAGCCCCATACCCTCGACGAACTCGACACTCCCTTCCGGCAGCTGCTTATGCCCTGACATTGCATTCTCGCTTTCCCGCGCTCACGCATCGCCGCTCGTGCGCAGTGAATATAGTGCGCGCTAATTCATTCAGTCAAGACTAAAATGACTGGGTAACACGGAGGGCTGCGAATGCTGAGTGGATGGCGGCTCCCGGTGCGCCGTGTGGGCTTGGGTGGCCCTCAGCCAGCCTTATAGCCAAACGTGCGCAGCAGCTTCTGCCGGGCAGCGATATCCGCCTCAGTCTCGATGCCCTGGGTGTGGCTTCCATCAATCACACCCATGATGCCCCGGCCCTGCTCTGTCTCGGCGACGATCACCTCCACCGGATTCGCCGTCGCGCAATAGATGTGGCAGACCTCCTGCACCGCGCGCACGGCGGGTAGCACGTTGATGGGGAAGGCGTTGCCCAGCAGGATGAGGAAGGCGTGGCCCGTGCCGAGCTCGCGCATCGTCTCGCGCGCCAGCGCCGTGAGCCCGTCGTCGGTGCCGCTCCAGCGGACGAGCGCCGGGCCAGACGCCTCACAGAACGCCAGCCCAAACGCGATGCCGGGCACGCTGCCCACCAGCGCCTCGTGCAGGTCTTCGACGGTCTTGATGAAGTGCGACTGCCCAAGAATGAGATTGACGTCTTCGGGCTTCTGGATGGCGATGCTGCGAAGCTCCATTGCGCACGGCTCCTCTCGCGGCGTAGGACCCCACCCACCGGTTTGACGCTGGCTGGCGACCGCCACTATACTGCCATTAGACCATAGCACGCGAGTCAGGCAAGGGGGAAATCTACTATGAAGGCACTCGGCGCCATACTCGCCTTGCTGGGCATCGCCGTCATCGGGCTCGGCGCGTTCCGGCACTTCAACAACGTCCTCTTTCCGGGCGCTTCCTATTACACGCTGGTCATCATCGGGGTGGGCGTCGTGCTGCTCGTGCTGGGAGCCATCCTCGCGAACCGCGATGAGAACGCCTCATGAGTCAGCAGCCACTCGACCGCGCCGGAGCGAGTCGCCTTGCCGCGCAGGTCTATGCCCTGGTGCTCGCCTGCCCGTCGGGCCGGGTCACCACCTATGGCTGGCTGGCGAAGGCCATCGGCTATCCACGTGGGGCGCGCATGGTCGGCTGGTTCATGAACCACACCCCGAAAGACAATCGGGTGCCCGCCCAGCGCGTGATCAACAGCAAGGGTGAGCTGACCGGAAGCTGGGCCTTTGGCCAGCGCGGCCACATGCAGCATCTGCTGGAAGCCGAGGGCATCGAGTTCGCCGGTGAGGGCAAAGTGGACCTGAAGCGCTACGGCTGGGATCCCAATCGCGACTTGACCCCCGACGCGCTGACGGCCATCCTCACTGGGGCCGATGCGGCTGTCCCCATCGCGGTGGACGATGACCTCATGGCCCAGCTGCTCGATGACCCCGCCTCGCCATTTCGCATCAAGCCGGCCGAAGAGTGATGGCGTCGCCGCCCGATATCGCCGGGCTCCGGCTGCACGCGCAACAGCTTGCCGAGCCGGCCTGTGAGACTCCTGCCGAGGTGGTCGCCCGGCTGGGAGCCGTCCAGTCGCAGGATTTCGCCGCCGCCAAATGGGCTGTGGGGCAGCGCATGCCAGCCGGCGCCGATGCCGATATCCAGCGTGCGTTCGACGCGGGGGCGATTCTGCGCACTCACGTGATGCGGCCTACGTGGCACTTCATCTTGCCCGCTGATATTCGCTGGATGCAGATGCTGACCGCGCCGCGCGTGAGGGCCTTGCTGGCCTACTACGACCGCAAGCTAGAGCTCGATAGACCAGAGATGAAGCGTAGCAAAGACGCCATTGTCAGGGCGCTCGAAGGGGGAAAGCACCTCACCCGCCCAGAGATGAGCAAGGCGCTCGCCCGCGCCGGCATCGTCACTGAGAGCGGCCAGCGGGTGGGGCATATCTTGATGCACGCCGAGCTCGATGCGCTCATCTGCAGCGGGGCCCAGCGTGGCAAGCAGCAGACCTATGCGCTGGTGGCGGAGCGCGCCCCACAGGCGACGACCCTGAGTCGCGACGAGGCGCTGGCCACCCTCACCGAGCGCTACTTCACCGGCCATGGCCCCGCCACGGTGAAAGATTACGCGTGGTGGTCGGGCCTCACGACCGCTGACGCGCAGGCGGGCCTCGATCTGGTGAAGCATCGTTTGGCTCACGAGTCGCTCGATGGCAAAGCCCACTGGCGCGCCACGTCAGCCGCGCCCCAGATGCAACCAGTCGCGAGAGCCTATCTGCTGCCGAATTTCGATGAGTTCACCGTCGGTTACGCCGATCGCTCGACCCTCTATCATCCACGACATGCGACAACCTTCGATCCTCCTATGAATCAGCTCGGCAACGTCATGGTGCTCGGGAGCCAGCTAGTGGGCATGTGGAAGCGCAGCCTCAGCCGAGCCGCAGTGACGGTCACGCTGCGGCCCGCGAGCGCGCTTGCGGACGCCGAGCGCCTCCTCTTCCTGCAGGCAGCCCAGCGCTATGGCGACTTCCTTGGCCTGAGCGCTGTGGTGGAGGGGTGAGACCTGGGAAGGTCACGCCTTCGCTCCATTGGCTGGCGCCCACGAAACGACCAGCACCGCCAGCGTGAGCAGCGCCGCGCCCACCGCGAAACCTGTCGGAAGAGGCTCGCCCAGCGCGGCCCAGGCCAGCAGGCCACCCACGAGTGGTTGGGCAAAGAAGAATACAGCGGCCACCGCCGCGCTCACCCGCGCCACGCCACGGTACCACAGCGACCACGCGATGGCCGTGGCGCCGATGCCCAGATAGAGGACCGCGCCCACACTGCCCCAGCTGAGCGTTAGCCGGGCGTGCGTCACCCACAGCTCGACCGCCGCCAGTGGCACGAGACACGGGATGGACCACACGGTGGCCACTGTCGCCACCCGCAGCGCGGACGTCCTGCGGACCATGGGCGCACCCGCCAGCGTGAAGAGCGCCCAGCACAGCGCCGAGATGAGCAGCAGCGCGTCCCCCAGCGGAGCCTGCGCCGAGGCCGCACCGCCGGTGGGCGCCGCCACCAGCACGACCGCGCCCACGCCCACCACGGCCAGCGCGACGCCCAGCAGCATCCGCGGGGTGGGGCGCTCACCTAGCAGAGGCCAGGCCAGCAGCACGAGGAAGACCGGTGTCGCCGTGGTCAGCACCGCGCCATCGTGTGCCGTGGCCAGCGCTGTCCCCATAAACTGCGTCACGATGGTGGCCGAGACGAGCACGCCCAGCAGCGCCCCACGCCAGCGATCCGAGCGCGACAAGGCGGGCATGGCTCCTCCGCTCGCGCGCTGAGCGCCGATGAGCGCGAGCGCCCCGATGATGACACGCAGCGCTCCCAGCGTGATGGGCGGCACCGCGCCAAAGGTCGCCCGGCTCACCACATACATGCCACCCCACAGACTGGCCGCCAGCAGCAGATCAGCCCAGGCGGGCAGCCTGAAGAGGATGTGCATCTCAGCAGATCTCGGTGACAGAGGTGGCCTCGCGCACGACCAGCAAGGCGCGGGCGCGACTCACGGCGTCATCC
>DASWAC010000099.1:0-6591 GCA_036391335.1 Ktedonobacterales bacterium | reverse complement strand
CGTTGCCCGGCGCATTGACCGGGATCGCGGTCGTGCCCGCCGGAGCGCCCCCCTGGTAGGAGGAGCAGTAGGCGTTGAGCGTGCCCGCTGGCGCCACGTCGATGCGAGCCGCGCCAAAGCTAGTGGCGGGACCCCCGGGATAGGTGCTCGCGCCCCCGCGCTCCCAGGCGCCCGAGGGGGCGCCCGTCCCGTTGTTGTTGCTAAACGACCAGCCGCCAGGCCCAAAGAGGGAGACGATGTGCACGTTGGCAAAGGCGCCCCCGATGGGGAAGCTCGCGCCAATCGCTTGCAGTTCCATCTGCCCACTCAGCGCCGTCACGGCATCAAAAGTGGGACCAGTCAGAGAGCCACCGCTAACCGGCGTGCCAATAACCCCGGCATTGTCATTGAACAGTGACGCTGACATATAAGCCACATCGCCAGGGACAGTGGGGAACTGTGTAATATTAATCCAATACCAGTTCCCAGTTGTCAGAGTGACGGTGCCCGTCGCAACAGCGTGCGCGACGCCCCCAACGAGCTGCTGGATGATATAGTTGTTCCCGCCGCTACTCACCTGCACAAACAGGATGTTATTGGGATCAGTGTAATGGATCGTGAAACGATCAAAGGCACCAGTCACCCACTGAAACCGCACCTGCCACAGATTGATCGCCCCCCACGCGGGACTCCCAAACTTGAGCGTTGTCCCCGATGGCACAGTCATCACGTTGGCAGCCACCGTGGGCGCCGCGCCAGCGGTGAGGCTATACGCGTTGGTGTTGACAAACGCATCGCCAAAGGCAAAGACCGGCGGGCCCGACCCGACCTCGAAGCCAGGGTTGACCACCAGATTCTGCAGCCACTGCCGATCCCCACGCATCGTCGGGCGACAGACGAATGTCACCTCGAGAGATTCGAGCTCCAGCCGCAGCCATTGCGCCTCGTCCGGCGGGATATCGTGCGCCGCGGCGACCACATCCAGATAGACAGGGCTGCTCGCGCCCAGAGGTTGATAGCTCAGCGCGACGGTCAGATCCGGTGGCGCGGCCATCCAGGCCACCAGCACCCGCACCGTCGCGGCCAGATCGGTCCACGTCCCCATCGGCCCCAGCCTCAGCTCGGCGGTCATGCGGCGGTTGTGGCGATAGACGCCGCGGACACCACGCTCGCCGGAGGTGCGCACATTGCCCGCCGTGATGACGGTGCGCGTCGCAGGCTCGATGGCCAGGCGCTCCAGCGTGAAGGTGACTCCGTCGTTGAGGTCCACCACCGCCCCAAGCTGCGGATGCGCGCCAAACACGCCGGTGAGTGGATCACTGTAGCCGAGTCGCAAGATCGTTCCACTCATCTAGACCACCCTCCCACCGCTCGCCTGCCATTCCTGCCGGAAGCCCCACAGCGCCTCGAACGCGCGATACTCGACGCCTGCGATCTCGACGTAGCACAGGCCGCGTCCCGGTCGCGCCTCTGCCTGGGTGACGGTGGCTACCGTCCCGCCAAGCCGCTCGTGACGCAGCAGCGCTGGCCAGAGCGCATCACGAATGCCAAGCATGCGCTGCTCACCGAGGTACCAATCAGTGCGCTGATCCACAAGGACGCGCACGATAACCTCCACCCACGCCTCAGCGCGCCCCGACGAGCCATCGAGAGTCACCTCTTCACTATCTGGAGGCAGCCAGAGTGAGCATTGCGGCAGGTACGCGTCTGAGAAGTCCTTGGGGCGCCCGACGAAGACCGCATTGCTCACGCCATAGCGCGCCACATCGGCGGAGGAAAGCGCCGCGAACGGCGAGATGCCACCCACCAGGCATTCCGCGAGGATGATGGACCGCATCGCCTGCAGGGCGGCAAAGGTCGCGGGCTGCGTGGGCAGCGCCAGTCCAGTGGGCATGAGATGACTCCTTTTCACGAGAGGCGAGTTATGGAATGAGCGCGCTCAACCGTCCCGGGTGACCCCTACGCGCCCACCACGCGCTCGGCCAGCGCTTCCTGATGGTCATCGAAGGTCTCGACCGCGCCGACCAGCCGGTACTTGGCGCTCTGCCCTGTCTCCGGATCTGTCAGCAGCTCATCGAAGAGCACATCGCGACGCCGCAGCGGCAGCACGGGAACGCCTTGTGTGGTGTAGACCCACACCAGATCAACCGCTCGCGATGCCTCATCCGTCAGCGCCTCCACATCGCGCGCCGTCTCGATCTGTACTGCCAGCCCGTGCGCCACCGGCGTGCCCTCAGGCCGCTCGACCCGCACCGTCGTGAACTGCATTGCTCACCTCACTTCGCGCGATAGGGCTCCAGTGCGGCCTTGGCCTGCAGCATCAGCACCGAGTCGCCTGTCACATCCAGCCGGGGACGCGCCTGCACCTCGAACTTCCCTTGCCGCACCAGGGCCGCCCCCGTCGGATTCCGCCGTTGCGCGAGCAGCTCGCAGGTGACCCAGACGCACGCCTGCTGCACATCGAACGGTGTCACGCCAGGCGAGATGCCGCCGCTGTAGGTCAGCGAGAGATAGGCTCGCCCACGCAGCGAGGTCAGCGCGGCGGGCCAGCCAGGGAGTGCGCTGGCGAGGGGGGCCTCCACCATGCGGCCACCCGCCACGATGCGAGCCGACGCGGCGCCGAGCGCGAGGGTGGTTCCATCGGGGAGCGTCAGGGTCAGGCCGGTCACGCTCTGCACCGGAAAGTGCCCTGGGCAGACGATCACCACGCCATCGCGGTCCAGCGCGGCGTGCAGGCCCGGAAGCCCCCACTGCTCGGTGCGCGCCAGCGCGAAGAGGGAGCGATCCGTCGCGCTCGTCCCCTGGCGGCAATAGCCTTCGATCCACCCGCTCGCCCGCATGATCACCTCGGCCAGCGAGCCGGCCGCGCCGGCCTGGCTTAGCGCGACGCCTGCCCCATGGGCGAGCTGAACCCCCGGAGCCGCCAAAGTCAAGTGGGTCACGTCCACCGCGCCGGTCACCTGGGCCACCTCGCTGCTCGGGCCATCCAGCAGCCAGACGGGGCCGGCCACCCAGCCTGCGGAAGACGCCACGGTGAGGCTCAGCGCGCCAGCGGCCACTGCGGCGGAGAGCGCGGTGTTCAGCCCCAGCAGTGAGGCAGTCTCTTGATTCACCGGCGCCCGCAGAAGCGTGGGCACATCGAGATAGGCGCTGAAACCGGCCACTTGCCGCCTCCCCACAATATGAAGCGCCGCCCCTCCGGCCCTTTCCCCAGGACCGAAAGAACGGCGCAGTCGTCTCATGCTCACCGCGCCACCCGTGGTGGCACAGCCACTATAGAACGCCTGTTCACATGTCGTCAACACCTAAAGTCAACGCGCTGTCTGTGCCTGTGGGCGTTTGAGGCGGTCTGGCGGCTGAGCCTGGCAAAGTGTGACGCGGCTCACAGCTATGCCAGAGCAAAGGACATATACTGGCGTGTGGAGCGCGTATCATCGCCGCTCTACGCTCTCATCCCCCCGACTCATAGGAGGTCCCTCCCCATGCGACATGCCGCCTTCCGGGCAGGCGGCGCTCCCCGCGGCAGACTGGTCGCAGATCAGCGGCAGGCACGCGTGTATCTTTGCGGCCGACTGCTGGAAGAATGGCGCGATCATCGGGCCGCGGACTATCACACAGGCGTCTCAGGACGGATGGATCCTTGCCTATAGGGCACAGTTGTTACCTCTTTTCTTCCCCTTTCCTTTCCCCGTCTTCACAGGGGGCAGTCAGGAGCATCCCCGCCCGCTGGCTGCCCGGCCGCAAGGATGCGGCCTGAGGGTGCACCAAAGGAATCCCTGGTCAAAACATCTTGCCGCCCAGGGGCACCTCGTGGTCTGGCCGCAGCAACACGACCGCGCCGCCGGCGTCGGGCAGGCCAAGCGTGAGCACCTCGCTGCGATAGCCATTCACGCGGCGCGGCGGGAAGTTCACCACCGCCACGACCAGCGTGCCCACGAGGGCCTCCGGGGTGTAATAGACCGTGAGCTGGGCGCTCGACTGCTTCACGCCGATCTCCGGCCCGAAGTCAATGCGCAGGCGATAGGATGGCTTGCGCGCACCTTCGTTCGGCTCGGCGGCGATCACACGCCCCACGCGGATATCCACCCGCTCGAAGTCGTCAAACGTGATCTCAGAGGCTGGCTCGCTCATCGGCTCGGGGTCTCCTGGCATCCTTGGCTGACCCCGCGCGGGGTCCGCACGTCTCTGGCTATGCATGCCTTAGAATGTATCAGAAGGTGGCGCGCGCAAGGAACCTGAGAGAACTCCCTTTATGTCACAGCAAAAGCCAAGCCGTCCCCTCGTGCGAATCCCCAATATCGAGCCAAAGCAAGAAGAGATCCCCGATCTCGCGCAGCTCGCCGTGGCGACGGGAGGCGCGCTGATCACAGGCGGCCTCTATTTCGGCATCGGCACCAGGTTGCAGGTCATTTCGCCGCTCGTAGTGATCATCGTGCTCATCCTCACCACCGTGCCGTCGCTGGGCTGGATCATCGTCAAGCGGCGACTGCTGCCCTATCGCCTGGGCCGCCTCGTCGCGCTGACCCATGTGGTGGTGCTGGGAGCGCTGCTGGTGCTCTCGCTGGCCCGGCTCGTCGTGGTGCTGCCATCTTATTCGCAGGGGCGCGACCTGCTGCGTGACGGCGCGTTGCTCTGGGTCATCAATGTGCTCATCTTTAGCACGGGGTATTGGGAAATTGACGGAAACGGACCGGTCAATCGGATGCGCTCCCACCATGAGGCCAGCGACTTCATGTTCCCCCAGCAGCAAGGCGGCAATCGCACCGGCTGGGCCCCCGGCTTCATCGACTATCTCTTCTTGGCCTTCTGCTTTTCCACCGCGCTCAGCCCCGCCGACAGCATGCCCCTCACCAAGCGAGGCAAGCTGCTGGTCATGGCCCAAGCCAGCATTTCGCTCATCATCATCGTGCTGCTGATCGGCCGCTCGGTGAACATCCTGGCCTGAGGAAATGTGGCCTCCTGGCGTGGCGTCAGTCGTCGGTGCCCAGCTGAACGCCGATCGAGCTGCCGTGCGAGTTGAAGAGCTCCGAGACCGACTGCTCCAGGTGAATCCGCTTGATCGCACCCGCGAAGAGGTCCGCGACCGAGAGCACCTGAATCTTCGAGCGGCGCTTATTCTCGGGCAGCGGGATCGTATCCGTGATGACCATCTCGCGCAGCGGCGACGCCTGGATGCGATCTACCGCGTCACCCGAGAGCACACCATGCGTGGCGCATGCCCAGAGGTCCAGCGCGCCTTCCCGTTGCACCAGCTCGGCAGCCTTCACCATCGTCCCGGCGGAATCCACCTCGTCATCCACGATGATGGCGCAGCGACCGCGCACCGAGCCGATTAGACCCAGCGACTCCGCGCTATCGTCATTGTTGCCCACCCGGCGCTTTTCCACGATGGCCAGTGGCGCGTTGAGCTCCTCGGCGAAGTTGCGCGCCTTCTTGGCGAAGCCGGTATCCGTCGCCACCACCGTCACCTTGCCCAGGTCCAGTGATTGGAAATGGCGGATCAGGTGCTTCTGAGCCGTCATCTCGTCCACCGGCACATTGAAGAACCCCTGAATCTGTCCGGCATGCAGATCCATCGTCAGCACACGATTGGCCCCCGCGCTGGTCACGCAATCGGCCAGCATGCGCGCGGTGATCGGCACCCGTGGCTGATCCTTCTTATCAGTGCGACCATAGGAATAGTAAGGGATGACCGCAGTGATGCGTCGCGCTGAGGCCCGCTTGAGCGCATCGAGCATGATGAGCATCTCGATGATCGACGTATTCACCGGCGAGCACCATGGCTGCACCACGAAGACGTCGCGCCCGCGCACATTCTCCTCGATCTTGACGAAGACATTCTCGTTCTTGAACTCGAATACCTGAGCCTTGCCGATATCCATCGTCAGGTGCGCGCAGATGTCATGCGCCAGCTGGGGATGCGCTCGCCCGGTAAAAATCGCCAGATCATTCATCGTCATGCCTCTTCCGCCCAGCCACGCTATGAGGCAGCGGAGACTGTCTGAGGCGTCGTTGCCTCTCCGCTGGACTCCTGGCCTTGCGAGGCCGCGAGTCATACGACATATCGGTGGCCAGTGCGGTCGAATGACTTCCGAGCGAGAACAGCCGCTCATCGCCTAGCCGCACCGCAGTATACCATGACACCTCCTCTCGATTCACCCCCCAGCTAGAAGCATCGCCCGGTAAAAGTGGCGGGTGTGCAGGCGTCTCACTTGGAGAGAATGAAGAGGAGGAGCATCCATGCCCATGACCCTGCCTCGCCCTGCACGCCTCGTCTTTGCGCTGGGGCTGCTCGTGCTGCTCAGTAGTTGCGCCCTACCCTGGCAGCAGGCGCGTGGCCCGCAGGCGCTGCCTGACGCCCAGCAGATCTTTCACCCCTTCATCTCCGGCGCCAAGAATGGCGACCTCGACAGCCTCGACCCGGCGCTGATCCAGTTCAGCGGTGACTACCAAGTGGCCCAGCTCATCTTTCCGCCGCTCGTGACTGTGGATGACCACAACCAGGTCGCGCCCTGGGCCGCCGATGCGTGGAGCGCCAGTGCCGATGGGCTGACGTGGACGTTGCATATCCGTCCAGGGATGAAGTGGTCCGATGGCGTGCCCATCGATGCC
>DASWAC010000098.1:0-4134 GCA_036391335.1 Ktedonobacterales bacterium | reverse complement strand
ACGCGCGCGGGTGTCGCGGCGCTGGCCTTTGGGACGCTGGGCGCCTACCTCATCGTGGCGCGAGGGCTGGTGCCTGATTTGTCTGGCCCGGCGGGACCGCAGCGCATCGTGGGCGACCTGCTGGTCATCCTCTCGCTGGCGTTTGAGGCCGGCTATTCCATTCGTGGCAAGGGGGTCCTCGACCGGTGGCCGCCGCTCTTCACCGTGAGCCTGACGCTCACCGCCAGCCTGATCATCTGGATTCCCGCGGGCGTCATCAGCGTGTGGCATGGCGGGCTGCCATCGCTCTCCCTTCCGGGCTGGGCAGGTGTCCTCTATATGGCGCTGTTTGCCACCGTGTTAGGATATTGGCTGTGGTTTCGTGGCCTCTCACGCCTGGGCGGTGCGGAAGCCGCCCCGTTGCTCTTCCTGCAGCCACTGGTGGGCACCGTGATCGCGGTGCTACTGCTGCATGAGCAGCTCACCTGGGCAACCATCCTCGGTGGCCTGCTCATCCTCGGCAGCTTGCTCATGGTGGTGCGTGCCGAGCCGGTCGCGCCGGGCAGTGTTCCTGAGGCTATCGGTGAATCAGTTCCCTGAGTTAAAGTCCACGGCAGCTGCCCTGGCCAAGAGAAGATCTCATGTTTGTCGGAACCTGCCAGATCACGCTGCATATCACGATGAGCGCCTCGCTCAAGGATAAGCGCCAGGTCATGCAATCGCTACTGGAAAGACTGCGCCATACTTTTGACCTGGCCGCCGCCGAGGTCGCCACCCAGGAAAGCTGGCACATCGGCACCATTGGCATAGCCGTCGTCAGCAACAGCGCCGCCCATGCGGAAAAGCTGCTCGATCGCGCCGTCGCGTATGTGGAGCGCTTCCGTCCCGATGTCGAGGTGGGCCAGGTGGAGCGGGATATCCTCCCGATGGACTGGTGAGCGCCCATGACCACCCTGCGGCCCGCGCTCTTCGTGGACCTCGACAACACGGTGCGCGAGACGCTCACCGGACGCAGCCATCCACTCTGGCCGGAGGACCAAGAGCTGCGCCCTGGTGTGCGCGAAAAGCTGGCTGAGTTCCGCGAGGTGGGCTATGCCATCGTGGGGGTCACCAATCAGGGTGGCGTGGCATTTGGCACCCTCACGGAGCCCGAGGTGCGTGCGATCAACCACTATCTCAGCGATCATCTCGCGCCGGGCCTCTTCGATCTCATCCTCTTCTCGCCATACCACCCCTACGGCTCCGTCACTCGCTACGCGCGCTTCTCACACCATCGCAAGCCCGGCCCGGGCATGGCGCATGAGGCACGAGACCGCCTGGGTCTGGACCTCGCCAGCTCCATCATGGTGGGTGACCGTGAGACCGATCGGCTCTTCGCGGAAAACGCCGGCATCGCCCACTTTTACTGGGCGCACGAGTTCTTCGGGACCGCGTCAGCGTAGCGGGGCCACCTGAGTCACTTCACGTGTTCACGCATATAGGCCAGCACGTGGCGGTCCAGCGTGAGCGCCTGCGGATCGTGCGATAGCCGCTCTTCCAGGTTCTCGCGGCCCCCATAGCGCTCCAACGCCGCATAGGTGGCGGCGTCGAAAGTGCCCGACGGCGCCCCCGTGAAGTCGCCGCTGCGCATGAGCAGCTGTTGCAGCTCGGTGGCCAGCGCGGCATCGATCGGCAGCAGATCCTCAGCGGTCGGCTTGAGGAAGAGCAGGTCGTGGATGTCGTGCAGGCGCGCCAGCTCGTCCACCGGCGCGGCGGCGTCATCCACGCGCAGGTCGAGCATCCGGTCATTAAACTCAGAATACCCGCCCTTCTCCCGCACCACCAGCAGCGCCGCCGACTGTTGCCCGCGGCTGTCGCCCCCGGCACGCTGCCCAGCCGCCAGCGCGGTCAGTAACCGCCGCGAGAGGGGCCCGGTCGCGCTGGCAAAGGTATCGGCAAGCGCGCGGACGGTCGCCTCACTCACGAGGATGTTCCCCTGCGCCGCAAAGTTGGGCCCGGCGATGCCGCCCGCCCAGGCGTTGCATCCAGACCCCGTGTAGGTGGCCGAGTGCCCTGTCGCATCCACGATGCCCGCTTGCCGTTGATCGGCCTTCTCGTCGCTCGCGACCAGCGCGTCGAGCGCCTCTTGTGGCGATATGCCGCCAGCTAGCATGTCGAGCCCACGCGGGCCGAAGGTGGTGTTCGCCCACGCCTGCGTCGCTATCGCGCCGACGCCAGCCTTCGCCCAGGGCACGACCGCGCCCACGGCGAGGAACTTCGAGGCCACCGCGATCCCAAGATCACCAGTCTGCGGATCGAGCGCGACGATCGAGAAGGTCATGTGTAAGCTCCTTTGCCTGATCAGCGCTATGCTACCTAGCTATGCTAGCGGGCTATGCTAGCGGATGCCGCTCGATGAAGCCACGAATCGCCGAGAGCACGATCGCTGGTTGTTCCACATGGGTCATGTGCCCGGCGCCGGGGACGACCAGCAGCTCGCTGCCGGCGATGCCGGCGTGCAGGTCACGCGCCGCGCGCGGGGTGCAGGTGCGATCCGCCTCGCCGGTCATCACGAGCGCCGGCTTTTTGACCTCGCCAAGGCGGTCTTCATACTCCATCGCATACTCATGCTGTGCCGCATACGCGAGCACCTCAGGCGAGTAGACCGTCGGATCCGACGCGGTAAATCTGCGGTAGGCGTCTGAGTCAGTGGTCATGAAGTGAAATGGCATCTGCATCGCGAGCACCACGGCGCAGTCTTCAGCCGTCTTCACCGACGCCTCCATCGCCCAGGAGCGGGTGACCTGCTCGCGCAGCGATTCGGGCTCGAATGCCGCAAGGTTCGCTTGAATCTCCGGCCCGCTCTTCGTCATGCTGGCGCTGCCGCCCGAGATGATGTAGTGCGAGGCGGTCCCCTGCTCCACGGCATGCGCGATGGTCACGAACGCGCCGTATGAGTGGCCAAAGAGCGCATAGTGGCTCAGGCCAAGCGCCGCTGAAAGCAGCGAGACATCGGCCGCCAGACGCGGGATGGTGACGCTCGCGGGATCCACACGCTCTGAGCGCCCCTGACCGCGCTGGTCGAGATAGATGAGGCGATAGTCATCACCCAGGGCATCTAGCCAGGGGTGCAGCTCGGTGTGGTCCAGGCCGGGCCCCCCATGGAGCAAGATGAGCGGATAGCCGTCCTCGCGACCAGCCGGCTGATAGAAGAACCGCACGCCATCAAGATTGACATCCACCGGCTCAGCTTCCTTTCGCTCTCACCAGTCTATCGAAGACCGCCACGGTCTCGATATGCGCGCTGATGGGAAACATATCAATAGGCTGCGCATAGCGCAGGACAAAGTCCGCGCCGGTGATGATGCGCGCATCACGCGCCAGCGTGGAAGGATCGCACGAGACGTAGACGAAGACGCGTGGCGCGAGGCTAAGCATGGCGTCCAGCGCCTGGCGGGCGCAGCCCGCGCGTGGCGGGTCCACCACGACGACATCGGCGCGGCGCAGCTTCAGGTCGCGCAGCATCCGCTCGATCTTCCCCTCGACAAACGTGCAGTCATTCACGCCACTGAGGCTCGCATTGGTGACGGCATCAGCCACTGCCGTCGGCGCCACCTCGATGCCCCAGACGTGGCCCGCTGAGCGCGCCAGCGGCACGGAGAAGAGCCCGACGCCACAGTAGCCGTCCAGCACCACATCACCCTTCCTGATCTGCGCGGCGTCCACCACTTCCGCGACCAGCCGCGGGACCTGGCGCGCATTTACCTGAAAGAATGACTCAGGCGCGATGCGATAGGTCGTGTCGAGCACGCGCTCCCAGAGGGAGGAGTCGCCCGCGCGAACGCGCAGGTCACCCGAACCCTGGTACAGTGCGCCAGCCAGACGCGGCACGGCGGCCAGCGCGTCATCGAGAAGGTGGCGGGCATCCGCCGGGCTCAGCGTCGAGGCTGGTGATGCCTCCAGCGTGAGGAATCCTTTGGGAAAGCCGCCATCATGCCAGTGCGCCAGGTCGGGCGCCTCGGGGCTATCAGGCGCGCCGCCCCGCGCTACGCGCAGGCTGAGTCGAGCGATGGCCGCCATCGCCGCCGTGCCGCGCAGCCAGCCGCACACCTGCTGGTAGAGAGCGTCGAGCGCGGGCACGCACAGCGGACAATCGGCCATAGCGATGACGTCATG
>DASWAC010000097.1:0-1917 GCA_036391335.1 Ktedonobacterales bacterium | reverse complement strand
CTGGCCAGGGTGATCGACGAGCGGGCTGCCTGGGCGCGCGGCGACATGTAGGGGTCTACGCGTCCATAGCACACCCCGGCTCGCCAGTGACATCTCAAGCTCAGCGCGCGAGCGTGACACCACCGGCTTTCACTGGTGGCCGCAGCGCCTCCACACACGCCATCCTCCCAGCTGAGTGGGTCGTGCCAAACGGACTCACAACGAGCGACTAGACAGCCTGCTGCGTGAGGATCCTGATCATCTCATCCACCTGACTGCGGCTTTGCTCCCACTGGATCTTCCTGGCGCCGGCAAGCAGAGCGCCAAAGAAGGCGTCTTGTCCTACCACAGCAGGTGCCACCTTCAGCCGTCTGATGTCACCGCCTGCACGGCGCTCGTAGAACGTGAGGGCAAGGTGCTGGGGTGCGACACGCGTGGCGTGAAATTCGTAGGGTCCATCCATAAAACGATAGATGCAGGGAGCGTCCGTCTCCTCATGCAGCCAGCGCACACTGCTCACGAGCCACTCAAAGAGCAGATAGCCACCGAAGTCCTCCCAGCCGTCCTCTGGAAATGCGGTCCCCTCGATGTCCAAGAAGATCGGCCCAAACCCGTCTTCGGACATGACCTCGCACTGTAGCGCTACCACTGAACCTCTAGGCCTCACGGCATCGTGTGCCGCAGAAAAGGTACTGCCAACACCGCATTCCCGACGACGGACGAGCAGTCCTGGTGGCTATTCTACAACGGTCCTCGCGAACCCCGTATCACAACGGATGCCCTCTCCACTTGCATCATGAAAGTCAATGCTGGTATGATTGCGCATGTGCAGTTACTTGCATGATAAAAGTAGCTGCGAGCCCCAGGAAACGCCGGGGCTGTCAGCGAGAGGGAGATGTGGCGGCGTGAGGGAGGCGCGCGCCTTCATGTGCCAGGTTCTCCCGCTCGTGGACCTTCTGCTGCATGCGGAGAGAAAGGATCACTCCATGACCCCAACGATAGCAGCTCTCGTGGCCGCGCTCATCGCGGCTGCCAGTCTGGTGGGCACGATCGCCGTGCCGATCATTGCCAGCAACGCTTCGACCCAAGCGCGTCTTGACACCCGGGCACGCTCCCTTCCCTGGGCGCTGGCCGCGACCCTCGTGATCTGGTATGTGATTGCCTCAACCATCGGAGCACAGGGTGGTTTCCGGTTTGGGGACGGCCCGCCCACCCTCGCGCTGGGCCTCGTTCCCGTCGCGCTCGGCATCGCCGCAATCTGGCTCATCCCCTCACTGGGGCGGCTGCTCGCTGATCCCCAGCTGCAGCCAACGCTGATCGCTGTGGAGAGTTATCGGGTGATCTTCGGCGTCGTCTTCCTGATACTCATCCCGCTGGGCCAGCTCCCGGCGTTCTTTGGCATCCCCGCTGGGGTGGGTGACGTGGTGGCCGGGCTGACGGCGTGGGGAGCCGCGGCGGCCCTCCGCAACGGCAACCGGCGGGTGGCCATCTGGTGGAACCTGTTCGGGCTCCTCGATTTTGCGGTCGCGATCGGCATCGGGATCTTGGCGGCGCCAGGGCCGCTGACCCTTCTCAAGCTGACGCCGAGCACCCTCGCCCTCTCGATTCCGCCTCTCGTGGTGGTGCCCACATTCGCGGTGCCACTCTCCATCTTGCTCCACGCGGCCTCACTGCGCTACCTGCTGGGTAATGCTGTGGTGGGGAACCCTAGCCGCGCGGGAGAGCTCGCCACAGGCAGCCGGTAATGACGGCGAGGTGGACGCGCTCGCTTAGGGCGCCTTCTCGCCGGCCAGGCCGTGCTCGATGAGCCGCACCACTGACTCATAGACCTCGGTGGGGATGCCGGACTCGCCGGTCTCCCCATCGGGCTGCGGCCACACCAGCCAGCGCAGCGCCAGGAAATGCCCGATGCCCATCAGCGCATACGCCGTCGCCTCG
>DASWAC010000096.1:0-2472 GCA_036391335.1 Ktedonobacterales bacterium | reverse complement strand
GGATGCGCGGCCACGGGTGGCGAAAAACGGCGGTGTCGGAATGGTGCGGAAGGGTGAGCGCAGAACGACCTTTTGCACGTGATCGAAGAGCAGCGTGTCGTGCACGACACCCATACCCGACTGAATGTCGCTGAATGTGTGGCCGGGGAATGCGCCCCAGGTGGTCGTGCCGAGAATAAAGCCGGTGCCGCCCCAATAGTTCACACCGATGCTGCCATAGCGCAGATCGGCGACGGCGCGGTCGAGGGCTTGCGCCATCCCTTTCTCGCGCAGGGTGCTCGGATGAATGAGGATGGATGCGCTTAGAGTGCCCCAGACATGATCATTCACGAAGGTGACCGCCTTCGTGAGAAAATCCTGTGTGCTGCTGGCCTCGAGCCCCGACTCGGCGAAGAGGCTGCAAAAGGCCTCGGTGGTGAAGACCATCTGCGAATCGTCGTCGGGTGAGACACCGGCAATGAGGGTCCAGGGCAGCTCACCCTCCTGCGGCGTGCCAAACGTCTCCGCGCTGGGATGCGCCGCGACGAACGCCTGCTGGCGGTCGTGAGCGCCGGGATAATAGGCCTGACGGGTGGGCAGCTTGCGCATGATGTCGCGCATGGCATCGAGCAGCTGCTGGCGCTGCGGCCAACTCGCGCTGGTGACAATGACGCGAGTGGCATTACAGTTGAAGCCAGCGTTGTTCGAGAGCATAGTGACGAGATGCTCAGCCTGATACGTGATGTCGCTCGCGCTCCAAGTGCCGGGGACCACGATGACCGGGCTGACATTGCCGAGCTCGCCGGTGATGCGCTTGGTGAGGACCGGCTCGTTTTGGGCCTTGCGGGCCCGGCCGTCGGCGCCAGGCCCGAAGACGATGGCCTCAAATGTCTTATCTGAGCCCGTGACATGGATCTCATCCACATCGGGATGACTGCAGAGATACGCGCCCTCTTTGGCGCCGCCGTAGACCACGCGTAAATAGCCCGGCTCGATTAGTGCCTTGAAGGCATCTTCCATGATGGGGCCGAGATACTCATTCACCGGATTCATCTTGCAGACGACGACCTGGTCTTCATTGAAGAGCTTATAGAAGATGTCGAGTGGACCAATGCTCGACACATTGCCGGCCGCCAGCACCAGCGCCACTTTGCCCTCGTGTGACTGGTGATAGAGCGCTGCCTGGCTCTGCCGAAAATTCGCCTTCGTGACTGTGCCAGGCTCCATCCAGAGCTCGCCCTTCAGCCCTGAGAAGAGCGCTTTGTCATACCCATCCACCGGGAAGATCTGCGCCACCACCTGCCCGTCGGGCCGGACGGTCACTGGCCCCGGAATCTTCGGATAGCCAGACTTCGCGACATCGCTCAGCGATCCCACATATTGCCTCAGGTGGCGCATGATCGTGTAAGGACCGGCTGCCCACTCCTCGCCGCGAAAGGGCGAGGTCGCGCTGAGACCCTTGGCCTGCAGGCAGGCGGCGACCCAGCGCTCCGCCTGCGCATGGAAGTCGCGCATGAGACGCGTGCACAGCCGCGCGCGGTCGGCGGCAGACACGTGTGTCCAGGCGTCTTTCTGCGCCTTCACCGCTTGCACAGCGGCGTCGAGAGTGGCTTCGTCTGAGGCCGCAATGGCGCTGGAGACGGTGGGATACGCATAGGAGCCATGCTCGGTCGCGATCGTCATGGGGGTTGACCCTTTCACGTGAGCGGACCTGATGTGCCTGCGAGGGCGCTTCTTTTCGCGTACTATAGCACGGTCGGAGCGTGCGGAAGACGGTGCCTAGCTAACACTTCTCGCGGCGGCGTCAGCGGAAGCCTTCCCCGCATTTTGCAGCGCGATGTCATCGAGCGGTGCGTTGATGAGCCCGGCGCGCGCATCGCGGAAGAGCTGCCCAGCGCGCATGTCTAGCCGCAGCCCCGCTCCGCCGATCACCCGCAGGGCGAGGTCGGTCACCGAGACTGCGTTATTCGTCGTGATGGTTTTCACCAAAGCGCCCTGCGCGCGCAACATGGGTCGCGCCTCTGGCCGCTCGACCCAATCCACGGCGAGGCCATAGAGCAGCCGGTGCGACGTCAGCAGCAGCGCTTCGATCTCGCCAAGTCGCCGCTGCACGCTGGGAATGGTCGCGATGGGCCTGCCCAGACCCGACGGCACGCGGCTCGCCGCGAATTCTACGCACTCATCGCGAGCGGCGAGGGCGAGGCCGGTGTAGACCGACGAGACGATCAGCGCTCCCCAGGGCAGTCCCAGCGCGCCTCGCGGGTCCGGAGCGGCAGGTGCACGCTCATCAAGGAGCGCATCCGCCGGCAAGGGCACGTCATCCAGCACGAGGTCGTCACTGCCACTGGAGCGCAGCGCCAGACCTTGCCATGCCTGCTCGATGCTGACGCCGGGAGAATCCGCGGGAACGACGAAGTTGCCAACCCGCGCCGGCTGGGCGTCCTCGACTATGGTGGCCATCACGAGAAAGTAGCGCAGCGCCGGCGCGCCTGT
>DASWAC010000095.1:0-5283 GCA_036391335.1 Ktedonobacterales bacterium | reverse complement strand
ATCGCCTGCTGCCAGGGCGGGGCGCACCCGCCGAGCAAGACCGTGAGGCCGAGGGCCAGCATGAGGGAGCGGCGGCGATGAAACGGCATAGCAGCCTCCTGGGGGGAGGATGAGACAGCACCTCCCCTGAAGGCGGAGACGCGCGGGGCGACCAGCTTTTACAGTAGCGCCCCGCGGGCCCTCAGACTGCTGAGCGCGCCCCACACCTCGCCGGCGCCTGGGCCGCTCTTCACACGCCCACCTTCCTGCGGGCATCCTCGATCGTGCCAGGCGCACGCCGCGCGGTCTGGGGAGCCGGCACGTCGTCACCGGAGCCCGCAGGCCGGAGGTTCGCGAAATAGAGGCCGGTCAGGGTGAGACTCGCCAGCAAGAGGACGGCAAAGACTGGGGCCATGTCCAGCGCGCCGGGGATTCCCGCTTGGGCCGAGAAGGCGCCCATGACCAGTATCGCCAGCAGCATCACATCGGCCAGAATGAGCATGACGGGCGCCAAGACGAAGCCCCAGGCCTGTCGCCGCCAGAGCCACACTGCCGTCAGGAAGTAGAGGGGGAGCACGACCGCGAGATCCTGCACGTGGACCGCGCTGGTGGGCGTCTTGGCCAGCAGGATGGACTCGGGCACCCTGCCCTGCAGGGTCGCGGGAACGATCTGACCCAGCCATGTCACGAGGAAGAAGGCCCCCACGAGTGCACAGGCGAGCGCGATCAGCTTCACGGGCAGCGCTGGGCGAATGCTTGCGCGAACCTGGGTGAGGTCCACGTGAGTGAGCAGGTCTATCAGCGCGAAGAGTGACGCCGAGAATAAGCCAATGTAGACCAGGAAGAGCGCATTGAAGTAGGCCGTGTAACTATACATCGCGTACGTGTAGAGCACATAGCCGAGCGCGCCCATCCATATCAGCATCGCGGCGATCGGGCGACGGCGAAAGCTGAGGAGCGCCGCAATCAGGAGCGGCTCGATCGCGAGCAAGCTCACCAGATCCTGGCCGCGCGCCTGGGGGACCATCCATGCGGTGTCGCGATAGAACCCAGACACGAAGAGGCCGGTGAGGGTGGCAAGGGGTAAGAGCACCAGGATGAGCCATGTTAAGGGAGTGGCTGTGCGGGGCCACCGTGCCGGAATGCGCATGAGATACCTCTCGGGCTATCCAATCGCTGGGCGCCTTCGCTCGCCGCGGCAGTCATCAGGCTTGCCATAGGGCGGCGCAGCCAGCGGAGGGGAAACCTCTCCACTGACACGTTGCGACATCCCTATCACGAGAGCATCTCGTGCCATACCCATAGCTCACAGCCGCATCACATCGCCGGCCACATGAGCCTGCTCGCGCGGCATCCCTCTGCGGCAAGCATCTTATAAATAGCCGTCTCTTATGAGACTTTTCGCGCCACGATGAGCTTGGAGGTGGGGGCGCGACTGCGTGGCCAGAGGCGGCAGGCGATGGCATCGAGCCCGAGCAAGGCCGCCGAGATCACTGAGATGAGCCACTTCGAGTGAGTCCAGGCCAGACGCGGCGACCGGCTCGACTTGCGGGCGGCCGTGATCCACACTCTCCACCAGATCCGAGACATCTTGTAGATTGCCTTGTTGGCGCCCTCTAATGGGGCATTGAGCAACACTGTGGTTGGTCCGGCGGAGAGGATCTCGAACCCATGTGCCGGCAAGGCATGACGGAGCTCAGCCATCGGGCGGACTGTCATGTAGGAAACCTGCTGACGTGGCGGGACGTAGCCATTGCCAAAGGTAATCGGATCTGAAATGACGAGCCAGCCTCCGGGTTTGCACCAGGATGCGAGGTTTGCGATAGAATGATCAAATTCTTCCGGGGTCACGACATGCAAGAGGACTTCAAACGCAGAGACTACATCAAACTTAGTGTCGTTGGGCATCGAGAAATGAGGAGCTCGCAGGTCTGCCTGCACGATTAGCGCGTCGGGGAACTTTGCTCGCAACATGCGGACACCAGGGTCCGAGAACTCTAAGCCCGCCACGCGATTGGCCCCATGCCGTCGCCAAAACTCCAGCCAGATTCCCGTGCCAGAGCCTACATCGAGGATTGACTTCTCCTTCAGGTTCTTCAGCTTGAGTCGCCGCAATACACGCTCCACCTGGCGCATGCGGGCGTTATACATGAGGTCGGCAAGAAATGGGGGAGTATCGGAGCTGCCGACGCCCTCCTTGTCAGCATGAGCGGAGAGCCGCTCATTCCAGTATTGCCGGGAGTCAAATGGCTGAGTCTGAGAGTCCACTGCGCGCAGCCCTCCCCGTACGTCTTTGTACGCTTTCTCGACGCCAGCGCGAACAGAGTGCACACACATTGATCTTCGGCCTAGTCTAGCACGGGCGGCCATACCCCACAATGAGTGCTCCTCCTTTGTGCGCCTCGCAAAACTGAAAGCGAGTGTGCGTGTGCGCCAGGGCGACACCGAGGTGGGGCTGCGGGCCACCGATAGTCACGGTAAGCGCTGCGCTCACGCATGGGGCCTCTGAGGATGAGGCGGGATGAGCGACTACTTCTCCCGTGAGCAGCGGTCGCTCATCGCTTTGCCAGAGGCGTGTGAGCGCGGTCGGCTGGCACGCGCGCGATGACAGCTGGGGCACGGCGCCCTGTCAGGTTGTGCGGGATACTGCCTCAGACGTCGAGGGTGGTGAGGGCGCGCTCGACGCTTTCGGTGGCCTTCACGCCAACCTCCGCCGCCACGATCTTGCCCTGCTCATCAATCACGAAGTGGCTGCGGTTCACGCCCATGTACGTCTTGCCATACATGCTGCGCTCGCCCCACACGCCATAGAGCTCGCTGATGCGATGTCCCTCGTCGGTGAGCAAGGTAAAGGGCAGGTTGAACTTTTCCTTGAAATGCTGGTGCGACTCCACGCCATCTGGGCTGATGCCCAGGACGATGGCGTTCTTTTCCTGGATGCGCGGATATGCGTCGCGAAAGCCACATGACTGGGTGGTGCAGCCGGGAGTATCATCTTTGGGATAGAAGTAGAGAACGACTCGCTTACCCCGATAGCTCGACAGCTTCACCTGCTCACCAGTATCGGTGAAGGTCTCGAAATCGGGCGCCATCTCGCCTACCTGTGGTGTTTTCTCAGCCATGACGCACTCCCTTTGGCTTTCGCCATGATATGCCTCGCAACGCATGTCTAGAGTGTAAGAGAATGCTGTGCTGCCAGGCCAACCAGTGGGCGAGTGCTATACTGGGAACGATAGTGGTCGTTTGTTCACCGCATCGGAAGCGCCACGCATCTGCATTCATGGATGGAAGGATCACTCCTGATGAAGGCAAACAGGTCCCCAGTGCCCATGCGCCGGCGGCGCACCGGTGAGCGCGGGTCGAACGCGCTCATCCTCATCGCTCTGCTCTTCCTTCTGGTGGCCTTATTCGCGGTGGTCTACACGATCTTCAATCCGCCTACCCCGCCAAGCTCTGGCGATCTGGTGACCCCAGCGGCCGCCATCATCCACGCCTGGCTGGCCTAGTGTCACTCACGGCAGCCTCAGCGCTGTCGTGTCTTCCCAGCCATAGGCAACTTCTTCGAGGTCCGCGTCACCAATGTGGATCAGCTGTGTGCCGAGTAGCTTCCCGCCCAGCCGCTCATAGAAGCCGCGTGAAGGGTTCGCGGCGAGCACCCAGAGCAAGAGCGAGGGCATGGCATGCGTGGCCAGATGGGTCGCGGCGGCGCGCACTAGGCGTCTGCCGAGCCCACGACGCTGCGAGCCGGCCAACACGTAGAGCCCATAGATCTCGCCCGCAAAGCCGGCGTCACCATCACGGCGGGCACCGCACGAGGCGAAGCCGGTGACCTCACCACCGGCAGACTGCGCGACGAAGATGCCGACACCCGCCGCCTTCGCTGAGGTGTCTGCGAGGCGCTCGCGCCAGGCCTCGGCGCGTGCCTCGACGGAGAGCCCGGCCAGATGGGCAGCCGGGACGATGCCCGCATATTGGGTGCGCCAGGTCGCCACGTGCGCCGTAGCGATTCCTATGGCATCCTCAGGCACGGCGGGCCGGATGGTGATGTCGGGTGCAGTCAAGATTCGTTCCCAGTCATATGCGGCATCACCTCGCTGGCGAATCGCTCGATCTGCTCCATCCGATCGGGCCAGCGAGGCGCCATGAATTGCAGGGCGAGATGGCGCACACCGAGCGCCTGATAGGGCCGTAGGGCCTCCACGAGCTGCTCTGGTGTGCCGCGTAGGGTGCGGGGATCCTGCGCGACGGGCTCGCGAGTGACCTCGATGGGACGGCAGCACGCGAGCGCGACCTCTTCCGGCGCGCGACCCGACTCGGTGGCCACCTGGCGCACCTGCTCGTAGCCCTGACCCAGCTCTTCTGGAGTGATCTCCACGAAGTATGGGAACCATGCGTCACCAAAGCGCCCAGAGCGTCGCTGCGCCGCCGCGCCCTCGCCACCGACCCACACTGGCGTCCGTGGCCGCTGGATCGGCTTAGGGTAGAAGGCAAGGTCATTGACGTGATAGTGCGCGCCGTCGAAGCTGATGTGCTCGTCACGCCAGAGCAGCGTCAGGAGCTGGAGCTGCTCGTCCGTCATGCGGCCACGCTGCTCGAAGGGGACGCCAAGCGCCGCGAATTCCTCACGCATCCAGCCGACGCCGACACCCATGATAAGCCGCCCGCGCGAGAGGGTCTCGATCGACGCGGCGACGCGGGTCCAGGAGAGCGGGTGACGATAGGGCAGCACGAGGACGCTGATGCCGAGCCGGATGCGCTCTGTCACGCCCGCCAAGAAGGCCAGCACCGTCATCGAATCGAGGAAGGGGCGGTCCGGCGGGACGATGAACTGGCCGGACGCGCTATAGGGATACGGCGTCTCGATGCGCCACGGCGTGACGACACGATCGGCTGACCACACCGCGGCGTACCCCTGCGCCTCGGCGGTGCGCGCGGCCTCCATCAGCGTATCAGGGCCAGTAGCGCGGCCTGATATCGGGAGGAAAACCCCAATCTCCATGCGCTCATCCCTCGCTTTTCAGATAGCGGCTGAGCCAGCGAACGATCCGGCTCTCCATGTCCTCGATATGAGCCTTCTCCTGCGGGCCATGCCCCTCGCGTGGATAGATCACGAGCTCGACGGGAACACCGCGCTCGGTGAGCGCCCGCGCAAACGCGTACGCCTGATTCACTGGCACACAGGCATCTTGCTCGCCATGCAAGATGAGCGTTGGCGTCTGGATACGCGTGGCATAGCTGAGCGCCGACTTCTCGCGATAGGTCGCGGGATCCTTGGTGGGCGTCGCTTTGAGGAAGCGCATGTCC
>DASWAC010000094.1:0-1832 GCA_036391335.1 Ktedonobacterales bacterium | reverse complement strand
CCCACGAGAGTCGCGCCCAGGGCCAGCGCCCGCGCCGCATCGAGTCCGCTGCGCACGCCGCCGGTGGCGATGAGTGGCAGGCCGGGGGCTCCCTGGCTCGCCTCGATCACCGAGACAGGCGTGCTGATGCCCCAGTCACGAAACACCGTCGCGATCGCCTGGGCACGGGTGTGCCCGTGGGCTTGCGCCCGCAGCCCTTCGAGCGCCGCCATGCTGCTGCCGCCCGCGCCACCTACATCTATGGCAGCGACCCCTGCCGCCTTGAAGAAGCGCGCCTGCTCATAGCTGATGCCCGCGCCGGTCTCCTTGGCGATGACGGGCACGCCCACCTCCCGCGTGATCCGCGCCACGGCTTGCCGGCACCCGACCGACTTCGCGTCACCCTCTGGCTGTGACGCCTCTTGTAGATAGTTCAGGTGTAATGCCAGGGCATTGGCGTGAATCATCTCGACCGCCCGCCTGGCGTCATCCGTGGCGAATGGCTCTTTGCCGGTCTGGGGGATGAGCTGTGGCGCGCCGATGTTGGCGACCAGAAATGCGGTGGGCGCATGCTGGCGGGCGACGCTGTAGGTCGCTGCAAGCGACTCGGTGACGATGGCGGCGCGCTGGCTGCCGACCCCCATGGCCAGCCCATACTCCTCCGCAAAGCGCCCCAGCCGCTCATTGATCACCGCCAGGTTAGGATGCCCCCCCGTGAGGGAGGAGACCCACACCGGAAAGCGCAGGCGGCCGCCCAGGAAGTCAACCGAGAGGTCAATGGCGTCCAGATCAACCTCTGGCAGCGCCTGATGCACCAGCTTCACATCCGCCCACGACGAGGCCTGAGGCGCGGAGATATCTTGCTGGAGTGAGAAGTCCACATGCTCGGTCTTGCGCTGCTGGATCTCGTCTGACATGGTGAGGGCATCCCATCTGGCTGGTGATCTGGCGTGATGCGCAGTCTCGTCGGCACTGTACCATGCCCATGTGCGCACAAACAACCGTCAGGGTGCGAGCCGCTCAGCCTGGAAGGTCGTCCCATGCGCCTTGACATCAGGCCTGATGGGCGGTATAGTGGCCCGGCATTCGCCCACGAATACACGGAGTCAGCACGGGAGGAGTCGTCGTGAGAGAGCGAAATCGGCGCGCGATGGTCGCGGCCAAGTCACGGCGGGCCTCTCCACGGGAGCTGCGCGAGGCGAAGGACCGTATCAAAGAGCTTGCTGAAGAGATGAAAGAGATGTCCCTGCGCCGCGAGACAGTGAAGGGCGAGGACCGCGAGAGCCGCTATGGGCGCGTGCTGCGCATTCGGGCGATGCGCGAGCAGTTCGAGTATAACCATCCCTATAACAAGCGACCGCACGCGAACAGTCTCTTGCTGGCGCTGGTGATGTTTGCCGCCTCATTCGCCCTCTGCTCCTTCATGGCAGGCGGCGCCTATGTCGCGGTGAACTTCATCACCTCGAAGCCTGATCCCGCGCCGGTAGGCGACTCGTTTTGGACCTCGATCGAGAAGCAAGACTACAACAACCTCTACGCCGACTATTTCTCGACCTCACTGCGCGTGGTCAACAGCAAAGACGTCTTCGTGGTGGATGCCGGGAAAGCCGATCAAGACTACGGCACTGTGTCCGCCTATACGCTGGCGAAGGACCCGTCGGGCAAGACGCAGGTGACGATCCAGGGGTCCACCGCGACCCTGGTCTATAACGTGACCCGTGGCTCGAAAGTCCATTACACCAGCACGCTGACCCTCCAGCTTACCGCCGGCACCTGGTTCGTGGCGGACCTCGGCGCCGCGATCGCGCCGCAGCTTGGCGGGGCACAGGCGCCACCCGCGACGGTCACTCCTT
>DASWAC010000093.1:0-3817 GCA_036391335.1 Ktedonobacterales bacterium | reverse complement strand
GGCAGCCCTGGCTGGGTTATACAATAGCCTACGACCGCATAACCTATCGCTATCTCAGCTGAAGGATGTTACCAACCATGCCCGGAGCCAGCACCCAAGCCAGCCTCACGCTGCGCAGCGATGGACCAGCGCGCACCCAGGCCATCGGGCGGATGCTAGGCGAGCACGCGCAGGCAGGCGCGGTGCTGCTGCTGAGCGGCACGCTCGGCGCGGGCAAGACGGCGCTCACCCAGGGCATCGGCGCTGGCATGGGCATCACGCAGATCATCAACAGCCCGACTTTTACCTTGCTCAAAGAGCATCACGGGCGGCTTCCGCTCTATCATTTCGACCTCTATCGCATCGAAGATCCTGACGAGCTCTATTCCCTTGGCTTCGAGGACTACTTCGCCGGGGATGGTGTCGCGGTGGTCGAATGGGCCGAGCGCGGAGTGAGCGCCGATGCCTCCCCGCCCATCTGGGGCGGCGACACACTCAGCATCACCATCGAGATCACCGCCGAGCGCGAGCGCACGCTGCGCTGCGTGGCCAGCGGGAAGATGAGCCGGGCATGGCTCGCCACGCTGCGAGGGGAGGCCTAGCCGGCATGCTGCTCGCCATCGATACGTCTACTGCCCTCGCCAGTGTCGCCGTGCTCGACGATGAGCGCCTGCTCGTGGAGCTCACCTGGCAGGTGGGGCCTCGCCACAGCAGCGAGCTTTTCACGCGCATCGAGCTTGCCATGGGGATGGCGCGGCTGACGCCGGCGGACCTCACGGGCATCGCGGTGGCGAGTGGCCCTGGCTCGTTCAATGGGCTGCGAGTGGCCCTCAGCGCGGCCAAGGCCTTCGCGTTTGCCCGCGGGCTGCCTGTTTATGCGCACCCCACGCTGGATGTCATCGCGTGGGGCTATGCCGGCGCCGCCCAGCCGGTGTGGGCTATGCTCGACGCCGGGCGTGGCCAGGTTTATTGCGCGCACTATCCCACGCCGGTGACCTCAGCGATGGGCTGGGGGCCCCTCGACGGCTATCACATCCTCACGCCGGAGGAGCTTGCCATGCGGGTGACCGGGACGGCGCTCATGTGCGGGGAATGGCGGGCCGACACGGGGCAGGCGCTGGCCTCAGCGCTGGGCGAGCGCGCCCACTGGGCCGTCCCTGTGGCGCCACGGCGGGCCGCGTGGCTGGGTGAGCTGGCGCGGCCACGCGCCACAAGTGGCGCGGCGGATGATATCCTACACCTAGAGCCGCTCTATCTGAGGCGACCTGCCGTCACCCAAAGCCGCCGCGCGCGTATGGGTAAGGGGACTGCGAGCACGGCTGAGACGCCGGGGGAATAAGCTATGCGATTCGTTATTGAGCCAATGCGCCTTGAAGATATTCCACGGGTGGCGGAGATCGAGCGCATCTGCTATACCACCCCCTGGCCATCCAGCACCTATCGTCGCGAGATCGAGCAGAATCCCTTCGCGCGCTATATCGTCGCCCGCGACACGTGGATCGAAGCCGCTCGCGCCGCCCAGCCGGCGACGCCACCCGAGCCGGAGAAGCGGCCCTTCCCGCTCTCGCTGCTGCCCGCCCGCGCCGCCGAGACCGGCACCCCTCGCGCCGCCTCGATCATCGGCTTCGCCGGACTCTGGCTCACGCTGGATGAGGCACACGTCACCACCATCGCGGTGCATCCCCAGCACCGGGGCCAAAGCATCGGTGAGCTGATGCTCTCGCACCTGATCGTGCTGGCCTATCGGCTCGACGCCGAGATCTCTACGCTGGAGGTGCGCGTCTCGAATAGCACCGCGCAGAATCTCTATCGCAAGTATGGCTATAAAGAGGTCGGCATCCGCCGCCGCTATTACAGCGACAACAACGAAGACGCCTTCATCATGACGACAGATCGCATCACCAGTCCCACCTATCGCGAGCGCTTCGAGGGTCTGCGCAGGTCCCTGCGTGAGCGGCTCGACGCGGCAGAGCAGAAGGCGGGTCCGGCGCCCACAGTGACGCCTGCCTCATGAGTGAGCCGAGAAGCCTTCCTCAGCCGTTTCGCGTGCTGGCCATCGAGAGCTCGTGCGATGAGACGGGCGCCGCCATCGTCGAGGATGGCCGAGTCATCCGCGCCAACGTGCTCGCCTCATCTGCAAGCATCCATGCGCGCTACGGTGGCGTAGTGCCTGAGATTGCCTCGCGCCACCAGATGCAGTCGCTCATCCCAGTGCTCGAAGAAACGCTGAGCATATCCGGGCTTGGCTGGGATGACCTCGATCTCGTCGCGGCGACGTATGGTCCGGGGCTGGCGGGCTCGCTGCTGGTGGGGCTCACGGCAGGCAAGGCGCTGGCGCTCTCGCGGGGGCTTCCCTTCCTTGGGGTGAACCACCTCGAAGCGCATATCTATGCGAGCTGGCTGCATACCGGCCCCGAAGGCCACACCCCCGCCGACCCGAAGCTGCCGCTGCTGGCGCTGGTCGTCTCTGGCGCGCACACCGAGCTGGTGTGGATTCCCCGGCACGGGCGCTATGAGCTGCTGGGCCAGACTCGCGATGACGCGGCAGGCGAGGCCTTCGACAAGGTCGCCCGCATGCTCGACCTCGGCTATCCCGGTGGCCCGGCCATCGAGCGCGCCGCGCAAGGCGCCGACCCGGCGGGCATCGCGCTACCTCGCGCCTGGATTCCCGGCACGCATGATTTCAGCTTCAGCGGGCTCAAGACGCATGTGTCGAACCTGCTGCGCAAGCTGGAGGAGGAAGGCCACGAGATTCCCACCCGCGCGCTGGCGGCGGCCTTTCAGGATGCCGTGGTGGATGTGCTTGCCCGCAAGACCCTGGCAGCGGCGCGTGAGCGTGGCGCGCGTGAGGTGCTGCTGGCGGGTGGCGTCGCGGCGAATCTGGCCCTGCGTGCCCGGCTGAGCGAGCTGCTCGCGCCTGAAGGCATCATGCTGCGCTTCCCACCGGTGGCCCTGTGCACCGACAATGCCGCGATGATTGCCAGCGCGGCCTATTTCCACGCTCGCGCCGGTGAGCGCGACACCCTCGACCTCGATGTGCGGCCCGATCTGACCCTTCCCTTCGCGGAGGGCCACGCATGAGTCGGCAACAGAGCCTGGGACCGGTCGTCCGTGTCGAGCACGGGCGCAAGGTGTTGCGCGTCGGCGGGGTCATCCAGTCGGTGCACGTGGATGACGCACATGTGCCCGATGTGTGGGATGCCATGCTGCCCGACATCCGGCCAGCGCGTGCGCTGATCCTCGGGCTGGGCGGCGGCACGATGGCCCAGCTGCTCACTCGCCGCTATGGCGACGTGCCCGTCATCGGCGTGGAGCGCGATGCCACGGTGGCGGCGCTGGCCCGCGATGAGTTTGGCCTGGGCGCGCAGCCGCACGTGCGCATCATGGTGGCCGACGCGCTGGCCTGGGTGCGCACTGAGCGCGCCACGTATGACTGCATCCTGGTGGACCTCTTCACCGCCGGGAAAATGGCGCACGGTGTGCTGGGCGAGCGCTTCCTGCGCGATGTGGCACGGCTGCTGGCGCCTGAGGGCACGGCCAGCTTCAACCTCTGGCGCTCAGCCTATCTCGACGACGCGCTCCGCCGGCTGGGTCGCGTCTTCACCATCCACGAGCGCCTCGACGTGGACCAGAATGTGATCGTGCGGGCCGGCCACGGCGAGCTTGCTGCCTAGCGGCGAATGGTGACTTTGCGCTCTCCCCTGCCTGACAGCGATAATCCTCCTGTGAGTGGTCGCCCTTCAAGGAGGCTTGACGTATGGACTATCAGCACGAGAACACCATTGCCATCTTGCGGCGCACCCCGGCCACGCTGCGGGCGCTGCTCGCGGACTTGCCC
>DASWAC010000092.1:0-2379 GCA_036391335.1 Ktedonobacterales bacterium | reverse complement strand
AGGGCTCGTGAAGTGGTCCCGCTGGCGGTGACGATCCGCACGGTGAGAGCGTACACTTGCTAGACGGTGATGAGGCAGTCGCCGTGAGCAGCAAGGATGAGCCGTCAACACCGGCATGTGTGGAGGATTCAGGATGTCATCGTTAGCGGGGCATCAACTTGGCGATTATGTGCTTCAAGAGGTCATAGACCAGGGCTCGATGGGAGTGGTCTATCGCGCCGTGGACATCACCACCGGCCAGCCTGCGGCGGTGAAGGTGCTGCTCGATGCGCTCGCCACTGATAGCTCATTTCTCACCCGGTTCCACCAGGAAGCCGGCATCATCGCCATGCTGCAGCACGTCAATATCGTCCGGCTGTATACCTCCGGGCTCTATGACGGCCACCTCTACTATGCGATGGAGTATGTGGATGGGATGACGGTTGGCAAGCAGCTCAAGACGGCGAAACGGCTGACACCTGCCCAGGTGGTGCGCGTCGGCTTGCAGGTGGCGGACGCGCTGGCGTATGCGTATAGCACGGCGCAGATCATCCATCGCGACATCAAGCCCGACAACCTGATGGTGGATGTCCGCTGGAATCTCAAGCTGCTCGACTTCGGTCTGGCGCGCTTCGAGGGACAGGGAGGCCTCACCACCAAGGGAACGGTCGTGGGTAGTCTCTACTATGTCTCACCTGAGCAGCTGCTGGGCAAGCCACTGGATGGCCGCAGCGATGTCTATGCGCTGGGCGTGAGCATGTATGAGATGCTTACCGGCACGCGACCGCACACTGGCAAGAAATATGAAGAGCTCAGCCGATCTATTCTCTCGGGCTCGTTTCCACCGCTGCACCATGTAGAGCCGCGCCTCCCCTTGCCGCTGGCCCAGGTGGTCGAGCGCGCCATGGCGAGCGACATCACCCAGCGCTACCAGTCATCCGCCGAGCTCTGGCATGCCCTCAAGAACATCGAAGGCTTCATGCAGAGCTCGCCACCCAGCTTGCCCACACCACCCCCCGTGCCATCGGGTGAGCAGGCGCCGCCAGACCACCGCAAAGGGCCGCCCTCCATCTTGCCGGGAGCCGACATCTCACGACAGGGCCCGCGCTCCGGCTTTTTGCGCGCGACCACGCTGCGCCCGACGAGCACCAATCTCGATGATTGGCCATCGAAGGTGGATCCATCCGAGTGAGTCGTGGTGGCGTTGCCCATGCCCATCGCGTGAGGTAAACTGCTCACATCGTGCGCCACCCATTGCCATGCCAGGCTGCGGCGCTTCCTCGGGACGTGGTGGAAAGGATGTCGAATGGCAGGGACCAGCTCACCTCAGCAAGAGACTCATAGGGGAACTCTCGCCGCCCTGGCCGGTCTGGCAGCGCTCTCCATCGCCTCGCTCGGCTTCGGCCTCACGCGACTGGCCATCCTCGCGCGTCAGCGAAAGGGTCTTGCGATAGCCCTCCTTGTCACCCCGGGACTGGTCGCCTCGGTGGCCATTCTCGCGCTGCTGGCAGAGCTGCACGAGCAGCTCATTAGCCCGGCCTTCCGCCAATTTGACACCGTTGTCACTCAGGCGATCCATGGGCTGACCACCCCATGGCTGACCACTGTGGCGCTCGCGGCCACCTGGCTTGGCTCGCCTACGGCGCTCATTGTGGTCGCGCTGCTCACCGCCCTGATCGCGTTCCTGCTGCGGCAGTGGCAGGCAGGGGTGGGCGCCATCCTTTCGGTGAGTGGGGCGGCGCTGCTCACTCTGGTGCTGAAGCTCGGCTTCCACCGCGAGCGCCCCACCGTCTCTTGGGCCATCCTCAAAGAGGTGGATTTCAGCTTTCCCAGCGGGCACGCCGCGACCAGCCTCGCCGTCTACGGGATGGTGGGCTTCCTGCTGTGGCGCATGCTCCGCCACGGCTGGCTGCGCGTGGTGATGCTCATGCTGGTGGCAGCGCTCATCGGCCTCATCGGGCTCAGTCGCATCTACCTGGGCGTGCATTACCCCAGCGATATCGTGGCGGGCTACCTCACCGGCTCGGTGTGGCTGATCACCAGCATCGCAGTGGCACGTCTGCTGGCGCTGATCTATCCCCGGCGCGAGGTGGCGACCGAGAAGCCAGCGACCCTGGCCGCCTGACCGCTAACGCGCCAGCATGTGCCCGGTGTGCGGCAAGAACTCGCAGACAATCTGTGAGATATGACTCGTCTGCTCATCATTCCACGCCTGATAGCTGGCTACCTTCTCGCGCATAGCCGCCAGCCGCGACGGGTGGCGCACCAATCCGGAGAGTAGCTCACGCTGGGCCTCGTGATCGAGGGCCACCCAGCCGAGCCCGTGCCGCTGGATAAATTCCAGATTCGAGCTTTCCTGGCCGGGGATGAAGGTCGTCGCGATGAATGGCTTGCCGAGTG